>DASRZB010000388.1:0-3094 GCA_035653855.1 Acidothermaceae bacterium
GGACCTGCAATACATGGCGTGGCCGCGGATGGCCGAACTCGCCGAGGTCGGGTGGACGCCGCAAGTGCAGCGGAACTGGTCGACGTTCGCGCCTCGACTTGCTGCGCAAGGCGCTGCGTGGAAGCTGCTCGGCATCAACTACTACGCGTCGCCACTCGTGCCGTGGCCCGAGAGTGCCGTGGGCTAGCGGCTTACCCGGGCAGGCGGCCGACGAGTCCAGGGAACGGCACTGGCGTCGTCCGCCATTGCGCTTCGCGGATCGCCGCAGCCTGCAACTGAAGAGCGGCGTCGCGCTGCAGTTGTCCAGTAGCGACGGCGACGACGTCGGCGTACGCCGCCGCGGTCGACTCTTCGATGGCGGCGAGCAGGGCACGCGCGGTTGGGTTGTCGACGACCGGGCTCGGCAGTCGGTAGACCGGTGCTGCTGGTGCAGGCGTGGCACCAAGGCCGGCGAGCCACTGCGTCACGTTCTGTACCTGCGCGCGGTGCGCGTCGTATGCCGCGAGCGCCGCATTCTTGGCTTGACCCGTTGCGAGTCTGGCGCCGGCGAGGGAATAGCCATACACCGCAGCGTTTTCTGCCACTGCTGCGGCCAGCAGAGCAGTGACGACGGGGCTGTCGCTCATGTGGCCACCGAGAGCAGTGCGGCGTGCGCCGCTTCGCAGCCGCCGATCGAGGCGATCAACCGCGCGAGCGAACCGTTCGTCGTCGCAACATCGGCGAGCCTTGCTGCCGCTGCAGTTCGTTCGAGGTCGGCGAGGCTATGCAGAATCGCGGTGGATGCCGGCGGGCTCGACAGTGGCGGGCCGGCAGCAGCACTGCTGGACGCCGGGTTGTTCGCCGGGGCCGCGTTCGATGGGGCAGTCGACGGCGTGGCTCCCGGCACCAGGCCCTGCAGATGCGCGGCGTGGTCGGCTCGAAACGGCGCGAGTCGACCGGCCAGCTCCGGATGATCGGCCGTGACCGCGTCGTAGGCCGCGAGCAGTGCCTGCTCTGCGGCGGCCACCCGCTGCGCGACGAGCTGATCGGGGGACAACGCCGAGACCGTCGGAGTAGGGGAGACCGACGCCGTGGCCGGCGCTGTCGAGGTCCCTGCTGGCTGTGGTGACCGGCTGGGTGGCGTCGTTACGGCCGCGGGAGTCGTCGGTGCGGTCCGCTGCTTGCGGGAGCGGCAGCTGGCGACGAGCCCGAGGGCAGCGACGCCGAGGAGCCGCAGCACGGCGCGCCGGCCGACCAGCGGCCGACCTCGTAGCGGCGGTTCGTACACCAGACGACTCCTCGGGCTAACCCTTCGCGGCGACAGATCGAGAACGCTGCGACAGCTTACGGACGAGCCATTACGGCTACGCTGGACCGAGCACCACAGCTTCGGATGGCGGTTGGCCATTCATCTGCTTTAGCAGCATGACAAGTGCCTTGAGCCGCCTGACAACAGCAGAGCAACGAGGAGGTCGGCGATGACGAGCCCCTCCGCAGGCCGTGAGTTGGCCGCGTTGCTCAGCCGCGTGGTCGAAGAGACCGGGCTCGACCTCGAAGACGTCGCCGTGACCAGAGTCGGTCACCGCGCCGAGGTACGGGTATTGGTCGACAAGGACGGCGGCGTCAGCCTCGACGACGTGGCGGTCGCAAGCCAAGCGATCTCGACCGTGCTTGATCAGCCCGCGGCCGACGCCATCTTGGGCGAGCAGCCGTACGTCCTCGAGGTCAGTTCGCCCGGCGTCGATCGGCCCCTCCTCGATGCGCGCCAGTGGCGACGGGCGACCGGGCGACTGGTGCGGGTGCGGCTTGCCGCAGGCACCGAGATCACCGCGCGCATCGTGACCGCCGATGTTGACGGCGTCCGGCTCGCTGTTGTCGGTACAAAGCCCGGTGCGCCGGCACGCGAGCAGGCCTATCGCCACGACGAGCTTGGCCCGGGTCGTGTGCAGGTCGAGTTCAACCGCCCGTCGCCGATCGATGACGCCGACGATCGTGAGTTGGAAGACGCCGACGGGTCCACCCCCGACCGAGAGGGTGAGGATGCACGATGAACATCGACATGGCCGCATTGCGCAGCCTCGAGCGCGAGAAGGACGTATCTTTCGACCTGCTCGTCGAGGCGATCGAATCGGCGTTGCTGATCGCGTATCAGCGCACCGAGGGCGCGAACCCGCATGCGCGAGCAAGCGTCGATCGCAACACCGGCGAGGTGACGGTGATCGCCATTGAGATGGACGACGACGGCAACCCAATTCGCGAGTTCGAAGACACCCCCCACGACTTCAACCGCATTGCGGCGAGCACGGCAAAGCAGATCATCCTGCAGCGCCTGCGCGATGCTGAGCACGAGCTGACGTTCGGTGAATACGCCGGACGCGAGGGCGACATTGTCGGCGGCGTGATCCAGCAGCAGCACGACTCGCGCAACGTGTTCGTCGATCTCGGCAAGGTCGAGGCCGTGCTGCCTGCGGGCGAGCAGGTGCCGGGCGAGCGGTACGAACACGGCTCACGGATTCGGTGCTACGTCGTCCAGGTGCACAAGGGTGTTCGCGGTCCGCAGATCACGCTGTCGCGGACCCATCCGGGGCTGGTGCGCAAGCTGTTCGCCCTCGAAGTGCCGGAGATCGCCGACGGCTCGGTCGAGATCGCCGCTCTCGCGCGTGAGGCGGGGCATCGTTCCAAGATCGCGGTGCGTTCCAACGTGGCCGGGCTAAACGCCAAGGGTGCCTGCATCGGGCCACTGGGGCAGCGGGTGCGGGCGGTGATGGCCGAGCTGCACGGCGAGAAGATCGACATCGTCGATTGGTCGGATGATCCGGCCGAGTTCGTCGGACACGCGCTTTCGCCGGCCCGGGTCAGTGCGGTTGAGGTCGTTGATCTAGCCAACCGGTCGGCCCGGGTGACGGTCCCTGACTACCAACTCTCGCTAGCGATCGGCCGCGAAGGTCAGAACGCTCGGCTCGCGGCTCGGTTGACCGGCTGGCGCATCGACATCCGCTCCGACAACCCCTCGGCGCCGGAGACGGTCATCGCCCTCGATCCGGACTCCGACAGCGACAGCGGGACCGACGCCGCCCGGCAGGCCAGCGCCGCGGCGTCCGCGCATGGCGAACCA
>DASRZB010000389.1:0-3722 GCA_035653855.1 Acidothermaceae bacterium
GCGGTGGTCGGTCAGCAGCCGTTTGGCGGTGGGCGGGCCAGCGGCACCAACGACAAGGCCGGCTCGGCACAGAACCTGCTGCGATGGACAAGCACGCGGGCCATCAAGGAGACCTTCGTGCCGGCCACGAGTTGGCGCTACCCGCACATGGACGCCGCCGGGGAAAAGGGGTGAGCGCCGGCGGCGTTGACGGACCCGCGGATGCTGACTTCGTTGCGAGGTACTTCTTGCACGTCGCGGCGGAGGATCTCGCCGGCCTGTCTGATGCAGACAAGCGTGAGGTCGCCTTCGGGCACCGCGAATTCGCCTCGATCCGGCCGGCCGGCGTGCCCAAGGTGCGCGTGTTCGCATCGCCGGCACAGCCGCGCCACGCGATCATCGAGATCGTCACAGACGACATGCCATTCCTCGTCGATTCGGTGACGCAGGAACTCGCCCGAACCGACGTAGCGATCCATCTCGTCGTCCACCCGCAGTTCGTTGTTCGTCGCGACCTGCATGGACAGTTGCTCGCCGTCTCGGGCACGCTCGACGCACATGACGCTCCCGCGGACGCCGTCGTCGAATCGTGGATGCATCTGGAAGTCTTCGGGCCAGCTGACCAGAACGCGGAAGAGGTACTGCGCAGAGACATCGTGCGGGTCTTGCAAGACGTTCGCGATGCCGTCGAGGACTGGCCCAAGATGCGCGCGTATGCGTCGCGCACAGCTGACGAACTCGCAGCAGAGCCACCGAGTGCGGTGCCGGCAGCGGAGACCGGTGAGGTCGTGGGGTTCCTGCGCTGGTTGGCCGACGACCACTTCACATTTCTCGGCTACCGCGAGTACCGGTTAGTCGACGACGAGGGTGTTGACGCGTTGGCGGCCGTGTCTGGCACGGGCCTCGGCATCCTGCGTGCTGACAAGCTTCGGCCGCGCCCGCTCGCTGACTTGCCAGAGGAAGTGCGCGCCCGCGTGCGCGACCCGCAACTGTTGTTGATTACCAAAGCCAATTCGCGGTCGACCGTCCATCGCGGCGTCTACCTCGATTACATCGGCATCAAGACATTCGACAAGTCAGGTGTGGTCATCGGCGAGCGGCGGTTCCTCGGGCTGTTCACTTCTGTGGCCTACACCCAGAGTGTGTGGAAAATCCCGCTGCTGAAGAGCAAGACAGCGGCGGTGCTGGAGCGTTCCGGATTCAATCCGCGCAGTCACAGTGGCAAGGACCTCGTCGAAATCATCGAGGATCATCCGCGTGACGAGCTGTTCCAGATGGCGGTGCCTGAGCTCTACGAGACAGCGATGGGCGTGCTGCATCTGCAGGAGCGACGCCGGCTGCGGCTCTTCATGCGCCGTGACGTCTACGGACGTTTCGTTTCCTGCCTGGTGTACCTGCCCCGTGAGCGCTACGACACCCAGGTGCGGCTGAAGATGCGCGCCATCCTGCTCGACGCGCTGGGTGGATCGAGCATCGACGACACCTTCCGAGTGGCCGAGTCGGTGCTCGCCCGCGTTCATTTCGTCGTACGCGTCGGCGCACGGAGTCCCATCGAGGTCGACCGCGACGAACTGGAGCGTCGCCTCATGGTCGCGACGCGGACGTGGGAGGACGATTTCGCCGACGCTCTCGCGGCTCGGTTCGGCGACCTTGACGCGGCCATCGCGGCTCGCTACGCCGACGCATTCCCGGAGGCGTACAAGGAGGACTTCGCCGCGACAGTGGCCGTAGACGATCTGCAAAGGCTCGATGCCCTCCGCGGCGACGACGACCTCGACGTGGAGTTGTACGAGCCTCTTGACCTCCAGGCCTGCGACCTCGCGGTCAAGCTGTTCCGTCGCGGCGCACCGGTATCGCTGTCGTACATGCTGCCGATCCTGCAGTCGATGGGCGTCGAGGTCACTGATGAGCGCCCTTACGAGATTGAAAGACGCGACGGCACGGTCGCGTGGATCTATGACTTCGGGCTACGCCACGCACCGGTCGGCGACGAGGCTGCACCGGAAACTCTGGATGAGCGTTTCCAGGATGCACTCGCGGCTGCATGGCACGGGCGCGCCGAGGTCGATGGATTCCAAGCTCTCGTCCTCGAGGCCGGGCTGACCTGGCGGCAGGTGACGGTAATCCGGGCGTACGCAAAGTATCTGCGCCAGGCCGGCTATCGCTTCAGCCAGGCATATCTTGAGTCTGCGCTGCGGGCGAATACTCAGGTCGTGCGGCTGCTGGTGTCGTTGTTCGAAGCCCGCTTCGATCCGGCGTTCGGCGGCGACCGGTCCGGTGCCGAGATGGGCATCGTTGCGGATCTGGAGCAGGCGCTCGACGCCGTCGTCAGTCTCGACGAAGACCGCATCCTGCGCAGTTTCCTGTTGTTGATACTCGCGACGGTCCGCACGAACCATTGGCAGTTCGACGCCGCAGGTGCGCCAAAGGATTACCTCTCGTTAAAGATTGAGTCGCGGTCGGTGGCCGATCTGCCCGAGCCGCGGCCCTGGTTCGAGATCTGGGTGTACTCGCCGCGCACAGAGGGTGTGCATCTTCGGTTCGGTCCGATCGCGCGCGGGGGCATCAGGTACTCCGACCGCCGCGAGGACTTCCGCACCGAGGTGCTCGGGCTGGCGAAAACGCAGACGGTGAAAAACGCGGTGATCGTGCCGGTCGGCTCCAAGGGGGGCTTCGTGGTCAAGCGCCCGCCCGCGGACCTGGCCGACCGATTGGCCCAGCAGACCGAGGTCGTGGCGTGCTACCGCACACTGATCAGCGGTCTGCTCGACCTCACCGACAACCTCATTGCGCACGCCGACGGGCAGCAGACGGTGCCGCCGAAGGACGTCGTCCGCCACGACGGCGACGACAGCTATCTCGTGGTAGCAGCCGACAAGGGCACCGCCACGTTTTCCGACCTCGCAAACGGTATTTCTGCCGACTACGGTTTCTGGCTTGGTGACGCGTTCGCGTCGGGCGGGTCGGCGGGCTACGACCACAAGGCCATGGGTATCACCGCCCGCGGCGCGTGGGAGTCGGTGATGCGTCATTTCCGCGAGCTCGGAGTCAACTGTCAGACCACCGACTTCACCTGCGTCGGTATCGGTGACATGTCCGGCGACGTATTCGGCAACGGCATGCTGCTCTCACAACACATCCGCTTGCTCGCAGCGTTCGACCACCGGCACATCTTCGTCGATCCGAATCCCGCTGCGGGTAGTTCCTTCGTTGAGCGCCAGCGACTCTTCGATCTGGCCGGCAGTTCGTGGGCTGACTACGACAGGCAACTCATTTCCGCCGGGGGAGGGGTGTGGGCGCGCGCGGCAAAATCGATACCGGTCTCACCCGAGATGGCTGCTGCGTTGGGCATCGATGTTGGAGCACTCGCACCCAACGACCTGATGCGAGCGATTCTGCGTGCGCCGGCCGATCTCTTGTGGAACGGCGGGATCGGAACGTACGTGAAGGCGCAGACCGAGAGCCACGCCGACGTCGGGGATCGGGCCAACGACGCGATCCGCATCGATGGCGTCGAACTGCGCTGCCGGGTCGTTGGCGAGGGTGGCAACCTGGGTTTCACCCAGCTCGGGCGGCTCGAGTTCGCCCTCGCCGGTGGCCACATCAACACCGATGCCATCGACAACTCGGCCGGCGTCGACACTTCCGACCACGAGGTGAACATCAAGATCCTGCTCGACGTTGCTGCACGTGCTGGCGAGCTCGATACCGCAGAACGCGGCCCACTGCTCGTCAGCATGACC
>DASRZB010000390.1:0-2013 GCA_035653855.1 Acidothermaceae bacterium
CGATGAGCATGGAAATCCGGTGTCCAAGGGACGACAGACCATACTTACATAGCTTTGCGCGTGGACTTGGCGTTGCCGTGAGCCCTTCTCGTCGACGAGCTACGGCTTGATGAGCAGCTGGACGCCTGCCTTACGCGCGGCCTTGGCCAGCGGCTTGTCGAGGGTGGCAAGGGTGGCCCCGAGTCGTTCGGCGAGCAGCAGGTAGGAGGCGTCGTAGGAGCTCAGCGTGTGACGTCGTCCGGTCGCGACAATGCCGACCATGTCGGTGGGGGAGGTGTCGACGTTGAGCGGGAGCTGGGCAAGGAGTTCCAGGAACCGGCTCGCCTGCGCCTCACTGAGGCGGCCGCGTCGCTCGGTGACCAGAAGGACGTTGGCGACTTCCAACGGCCAGATCGCCGGCACGACCACTTGATCGGTGCGGAGCAGATCCAGCACCGCCTCCGTTGCCTGGGTTGCTTCGTCCTCGAAGCACCAGGCCATCGCGACGCTCGTATCGATGACGAACACGGGCTAGCGCCGGCCTTCCTCGACCATCTCACGCACCGACTCGCCGTCGAGCCGCACACCGACTCGGGCGGCCCGAAGAGCGGCGATCACCGATTCGGGAGCAGATCGTGAACCGACCGGAACGAGCCTGGCCACCTCACGACCGTGCTTGGTGATCGTCACACTCTCACCCCGCTCGACCTGATCGAGTAGGCGAGGCAGATGGGTCTTGGCGTCATACGCGCCGATCGAAGAAGTACTCACGATATTAGACTAGTCCCCGACCAGTCTGACATCAAGTGCAGCACCGGGCGGCCGGCACTCCCGCGGACCCCCTAGCCGCATCAACAGCGGCATAGCGGATGTGGTCCCGTGGGTGGTGGGGCGTTCTCGCAACTCCGGCGTGCCGCATTGGCACCGGCGTGAGGATGTGCCCCACAAAGCTGAGGGTGCGCTCCATGTCGGATCGCCAGGGCGCTTTCATATGCTCTTTTTGTCCGCTCCGGTTCCCGCGCGGTGGTGACTGCGCGGCTTACCTGGCGTCTCCGATCGTCAACCTGCTGCTGTAAAGGAGACCTGCGTGGCGGCCAAAGAAGCAGCGAAGGTCGACACCGTCGATGTCACTTTCAGTCTGCCGGCCGATGTCGAGGCCGACAGTGTGGTGCTGTGTGGGGAGTTCAACGACTGGTCGGTCGATGAGATCGTGCTCAACCGCGACGGCGACGGCGTATGGCGCGCCACCGTCGCTCTGCAGCCAGGTCGAAGCTACCGGTACCGGTTTCTGCTCGACGGCAACCGCTGGGAGAACGCGTGGCAGGCCGACCGCTATCTGCCAAATCTCTACGGCAGTGACGACTCGGTCATCGTTCTCGAATGACGACCGCGCCCCGGCGGGCTCGGTGACCATGCTGCACAGAAGACCACATCCTGATTGGTACACACGGCCGCAAGAACATGCACTGAAGGTCCCCTGCGGGATGGACAAGTTGGAGATAGGGTTCGATCCCGCGAGCATGTAGTCGCGAGCAGGTAGTAGCGACAAATCCACGGTACTCCGTTGTCTTGCGATACATCCGGACTGCACGACTCGTCGCCTTTGCCATGGATCGGCTGGCCCCGTGGCGACCGATCGAGTCGCGCGGACCGGCGACTGGGCGTCGGCTCGCTAAGGCCGCTCTTGAATGGGGCAACCCCTTTCAGCCTGTTTGGGCGAAGGCTTTGTGGGGTGAGTGGATTCGCCTCCACTAAGTCCGGTGCGGTTTGACACATCAACGACAGCCACGGGACGGCGCAGGATACGAACTGCTCGCTGCGTGCGCCGATCTACTACGCGCTGCCATAAGGCCCGGTGTGGTGTCGGAGCCGACGACAGCGTCGCCGGACACGCCCACTGGACTAACGCTGGTCACGGGTGATGATGCCTCTCGTCGTCCTCAAGGTCTGAGTAACGAGCGGCGAGGGAGCACAACGTCCGGACAGATCCAGGCGCGCGAAGGTCGCAGTGCCGCACGCGCCGATGAGCAACGT
>DASRZB010000391.1:0-10207 GCA_035653855.1 Acidothermaceae bacterium
CCTTGTGCAGCCGGCATTTGACGTCCTGAAGCCGGTCGGCGAGTTCGGGTTCGTGCACGCCGGCGGTGTGGGCGCCGGCCACTTCGCGAAGATGGTTCACAACGGCATCGAGTACGGAATGATGCAGGCCTACGCCGAGGGTTACGAACTTCTGGCTGCTGTCGACGAAGTCACTGATGTGCCGGCGATTTTCAAGAGCTGGCGCGAAGGCACCGTCATTCGCTCATGGTTGCTCGACCTTCTCGACAACGCGCTGAGCGCGGATCCGAAGCTCGAACAGGTCAAGGGCTACGCCGAAGATTCCGGTGAGGGTCGCTGGACGATCGAGGCAGCCATCGACAACGCGGTTCCACTGCCGGTTATCACCGCGTCGTTGTTCGCGAGGTTCTCGTCGCGTCAAGAGGAATCGCCAGCAATGAAGGTGGTCGCGTCACTGCGCAACCAGTTCGGTGGTCACGCGATTCTCCCGGAGACGGCTGCGGGTTCAACCCGCAGCTGAGTCGTGCACCTTGCGCACCTATCACTGGTCGACTTCCGGTCGTACGCCTCGGTAGAGCTGCCGCTCGACGCCGGTGTAACAGCACTTGTGGGTCGCAACGGCCAGGGCAAGACGAACCTGGTCGAGGCGGTCGGATATTTGGCGACACAAGGCAGCCACCGCGTCGCCGGCGATGCACCGCTGGTCCGCAGCGGCGCAACGCGTGCTGTTGTTCGCGGCCAGGTCATGCGTGAGGGGCGGTCGTTGCTCGTCGAACTTGAAATCAATCCAGGCAAGGCAAATCGGGCCCGCGTCAACCGCGCACCGGTGCCACGCCCGCGTGACGCGCTTGGGATACTTCGCACCGTCGTGTTCGCACCCGAAGACCTTGCGCTGGTCAAGGGAGATCCGTCGGATCGCCGGCACTTCCTTGACGACTTGCTCGTGGCACGCACGCCGCGGCTGGCCGGCGTCCGCGCCGACTACGACCGAGTACTAAAGCAGCGCAACGCGCTGCTGAAGACGGCCGCGCTTTCACGCCGCACCGGCGGACCCGATCTGCGCACACTCGACGTCTGGGATACCCACCTGTCGACTGCTGGTGGCGAACTCCTTGCTGCGCGGCTCGGACTCGTCGAGGAGCTGCGGCCGCTCGTCGAGAAGGCTTACGCGACCGTTGCGATGGACGACGGGCGCTCGGTGTCTGTCGGGGTCGAATACCAGAGCTCGCTTGGCGCCGAGATTGAATTGATCCCCGACGCAGCCGTACTGGCGACCGCGCTCGGAGCGGCACTGGCCGACGTCCGGTCTGACGAACTCGACCGTGGCATCACGCTTGTCGGTCCGCACCGCGACGAGCTGGTCCTCAAGCTGGCCGACTTACCGGCCCGCGGTTATGCCAGTCATGGGGAGTCGTGGTCGCTGGCTCTTGCCTTGCGCTTGGGTTCTTACGACCTGCTCTGTGCGGACGGCGGTGAGCCGGTGTTGATTCTCG
Organism: Acidothermaceae bacterium; assembly: GCA_035653855.1. Taxonomy (GTDB): domain Bacteria; phylum Actinomycetota; class Actinomycetes; order Acidothermales; family Acidothermaceae; genus PALSA-607. The sequence continues at coordinate 1,473 of DASRZB010000391.1, forward strand.
ACGATGTGTTTGCCGAGCTCGACGCCGATCGCCGCGACCGGCTGGCGGAATTCGTCGCGCCAGCGGAGCAGGTGCTGGTGACCGCCGCGGTGGCGGCCGACGTCCCGGAGATACTGGCCGGTGACCGGGTAGACGTGCTGAACGGGGAGGTGCGACGTGTCAGTTGACGAGTTCCCCGAGGATCCGGAGCGTGCCGACCCCGGCGTCGCCCTAACCGATGATGAGTCGGCCGTCATCAGGCCGCTTTCCGGGATTGACCTAGCGCGAGCTGCGTTGGCACGTTCTCGCCAAGAGGCACGGGCCCGCGGTAGCGCTCTGCCGACGAAGCGGAAGAAGGGCACTCGTGCTGCGGTCGGAAGCACTCGACGCGACGCCGGCGACCCGGAGTTGCTCGGCGAAACCTTGTCGCGGTTGCTCGTCGAGCGCGGATGGGACGTGCCAGCCGCGGTCGCCGGGGTCACCGAACGGTGGGCCGAAATCGCGGGCGCCGAGCTCGCCGATCACTGCCGGCCCGAGAGATTTGATGCCGGCGTGCTGAACCTCGTCGCCGAGTCCACGGCCTGGGCTACCCAGGTCAGAATGCTGGTGCCACGACTCCACCAGCGGATCGACGACGTCATCGGCGCAGGGATCGTGACGCGGATTGAGGTACGCGGTCCGAGCGGCCCCGATTGGCGACGCGGCGCACTCCGGGTTCGCGGACCCGGCCCGCGCGACACCTACGGCTGACCGCGTCCTGGCTTGTCGGAGCAAGGGTCGAAAGGCCCTTCCGGGAGCGTGGTCAGGTACGGGGATCCACAGGCATGGGCGTTCGCGTCACTGAGTCACAGCTAGGCCCCCGCAGAGGCCATTTCTGTGCCTGGATCGACTACAATGGACAACACTCCCCGGACCGCAGCGGCCCTGCAGCGGTTCTGTACGCAAGCACGCTGGCGGGGACCGGCAGGAGGCAACCGCACTCGTGACTCAAGAGGCAGTCATCCCAGAAGATCTTGACCCTGCCGAGACTGTCGAGCCCGCATCGTCGGTTGAGCTTACGGAGTACAACGCTGGCTCGATCACCGTGCTCGAAGGTCTTGAAGCGGTCCGCAAGCGGCCCGGCATGTACATCGGCTCGACGGGCGAGCGCGGCCTGCACCACCTGGTCTACGAGGTCGTCGACAACTCCGTCGACGAGGCGCTAGCCGGCTACTGCGACACGATCGACATCGTGCTCCAAGCGGACGGCGGGGTGCGGGTCACCGACAACGGCCGCGGCATCCCGGTCGATGAGGTGGCGAGCGAGAAGAAGCCGGCCGTCGAGGTCGTCCTGACTGTCCTGCACGCCGGCGGCAAGTTTGGTGGCGGGGGCTACAAGGTCTCCGGCGGTCTGCACGGTGTCGGTGTATCCGTCGTCAACGCGCTGTCGTCCAAGCTCGAGGTCGAGATCAAGCGCGACGGTTACGTCTGGTCGCAGACCTACCTGATCGGCGTCCCGACGGGGCCTCTCGTCCGCGGTGAAGAGACGCCCGAGACCGGTACCACCATCACGTTCTGGGCGAACCCCGACATCTTCGAGACCACCGACTACAGCTTCCAGACGCTCACGAACCGGTTCCGCGAGATGGCGTTCCTGAACAAGGGCCTGACGCTGCGCCTGCGCGACGAACGACCAGGAGAGCACACCCAGGGCGACGAGGACGATATCGGGACGGTTGAGGTCGAGGCCGATCCGGCCGAGGTGACGTATCGCTACGACGGCGGGTTGGTCGACTACGTCGAATACCTGAACACGTCGAAGGAGCCCGCGCATCGCAGCATCATCGCGTTCGAGTCGAGCGAAGCGAACGCGATGACCCTCGAGCTGGCGATGCAGTGGAACACCAGCTACACCGAGTCGGTGCACACCTTTGCGAACACGATCAACACGCATGAAGGCGGCACGCACGAAGAGGGATTTCGCGCGGCGCTGACAACGCTGGTCAACAAGTTCGGCGAAGACTGGGGACTGATCAAGAAGAAGGAGGATCGGCTCTCCGGCGAAGACGTCCGCGAGGGTCTTACTTGCATCGTGTCGGTGAAGCTCACTGACCCGCAGTTCGAGGGTCAGACGAAGACGAAGCTAGGCAATACCGAGGTGAAGGGTTTCGTGCAGACCACCTGCAACGACAAGCTCGGTGAGTGGTTCGAGAAGAACCCGACCGAAGGCAAGGAGATCGTCCGCAAGGGTATCCAAGCTGCGAGTGCGCGCGTCGCCGCACGCAAGGCACGAGATCTTGCGCGCAATCGCAAGGGCTTGCTCGGCGGCGGTGGGCTGCCCGGCAAGTTGATCGACTGCCAGTCGTCACACCCTGAAGAGTGTGAGGTCTTCATTGTTGAGGGTGACTCCGCCGGCGGTTCAGCTCGTCAGGGGCGCGACCCGCGTACCCAGGCGATCCTGCCGATTCGCGGAAAGATTCTCAACGTCGAGCGCGCACGCATCGACCGCGTGTTGCAGAACACCGAAGTGCAAGCGGTCATCTCAGCGCTTGGCACCGGCGTGCACGATGAGTTCGATATCGACAAGCTTCGCTATCACAAGATCGTGGTCATGGCCGACGCCGATGTCGACGGACAGCACATCCGCACGCTGTTGCTGACACTGCTGTTCCGCTACATGAAGCCGCTCGTCGAGGCCGGCCATATCTACCTCGCGCAGCCGCCGTTGTATCGGTTGAAGTGGTCCAACGGCACGCCCGAATATGCCTACACCGAACGTGAGCGAGAGGGGCTCGTTGCGACCGGGCTTGAAGCTGGTCGCAAGTTGCCGAAGGACGGCATTCAGCGTTACAAGGGCCTCGGTGAAATGAACGCCGAGGAACTGTGGACCACCACGATGGACCCCAACCAGCGCGTGCTTTTGCAAGTCAGCATCGACGACGCGCTACGAGCCGATGAGATCTTCTCGGTACTCATGGGCGAGGACGTCGAGCAGCGCCGGTCGTTCATTCAGCGGAACGCGAAAGACGTCCGCTTTCTCGACATCTAACCAAGATCTACTCCGGATCGACTACCAGCCAACGCTTTTGCTCTCGCCATCGTGAGCCTGTGAGGACATCATGAGCCAGGACACCACGCTGCCACCGCCGCCCAATCACGGCCGGATCGAGCCGGTCGACCTCCAGGGCGAGATGCAGCGCAGTTACCTCGATTACGCGATGAGCGTCATCGTCGGACGCGCGCTACCCGACGTCCGCGATGGATTGAAGCCGGTGCATCGTCGCGTGCTGTACGCGATGTACGACGGTGGCTACCGACCAGATCGTGGGTTCAACAAGTGCTCGCGCGTCGTCGGCGACGTCATGGGTCAGTACCACCCGCACGGCGACTCGTCGATCTATGACGCACTCGTTCGGCTCGCCCAGCCGTGGTCATTGCGGTACCCGCTTGTCGATGGGCAAGGCAACTTCGGCTCACCCGGAAACGACCCGCCGGCGGCGATGCGCTACACCGAATGCCGCATGGCGCAACTCGCGATGCGCATGGTCGACGACATCGACGAAGAGACCGTTGACTTCACCGCGAACTACGACGGCAAGACGATGGAGCCGCTGCTGCTGCCAGCGCGGTTCCCGAACCTGCTGGTGAACGGTTCGGCTGGTATCGCGGTCGGCATGGCGACCAACATTCCGCCGCATAACCTGCGCGAGGTAGCGGCGGGTGCGCAATGGGCACTCGAGCACCCGGGATCGAGTCGCGAAGAACTTCTCGAGGCGTTGATCGAGCGCATCTCGGGTCCCGACTTCCCCACCGGTGCGCTGATTGTCGGGCGCCGTGGCATTGAAGAGGCGTACCGCACCGGCCGTGGTTCGATCACGATGCGCGCCGTTATCGATGTCGAAGAAGACAACCGTGGTCGGCAGTTGCTGGTCATCACGCAGCTCCCCTACCAGGTCAATCCTGACAACCTCGCGTTGCGAATAGCCGAACTGGTGAACGAAGGAAAGCTCGCCGGCATCGCCGACATCCGCGACGACTCGTCGTCGCGCACTGGCCAGCGCCTTGTCATCGTGCTGAAGCGCGACGCGGTTGCGAAAGTTGTGCTGAACAACCTCTACAAGCACACGCAGTTGCAAGACACCTTCGGTTGCAACATGGTGGCGCTCGTCGACGGCGTGCCCCGCACACTTAGCCTCGATGGATTCATTCGGCACTGGGTTGCACACCAGATCGAAGTCATCGTTCGGCGCACCCGGTTCCGGCTGCGGAAGGCCGAAGAGCGCGCGCACATTCTGCGCGGTCTCGCCAAGGCTCTCGACCAACTCGATGCAGTCATCGCGTTGATTCGCAGTTCGTCGTCCGCCGAAGCGGCTCGCATTGCATTGATGGAACTGCTCGACGTCGACGAGGTGCAGGCCACCGCGATCCTCGACATGCAACTGCGCAAGCTTGCTGCACTCGAACGGCAGAGCATCATCGACGATCTCGCCAAGTTCGAGGCCGAGATTGCTGACCTCAACGCGATCCTCGAAAGTGAGCCGAGGCAGCGGTCGATCGTGAGCGAAGAGCTCAGGGCGATCGTCGAGAAGCACGGCGATGAACGACGCTCGCGCATCATCGCCGCCGAGGGCGAAGTCTCGATGGAAGACCTCATCGCCGAAGAGGACGTCGTTGTCACCATCAGCAACGGCGGCTACGCCAAGCGCACCAAGACCGACCTCTACCGCGCTCAGCGGCGCGGCGGCAAGGGCATCATCGGTGCGCAGCTGCGCCAAGACGACGTGGTCGAGCACTTCTTCGTGACGACGACCCATCACTGGTTGCTGTTCTTCACTGACAAGGGCCGGGTGTATCGGGCGAAGGCGTACGAGTTGCCAGAAGCTGCGCGCAGCGCCCGCGGTCAACACGTTGCGAACCTGCTGGCGTTCCAGCCCGATGAGACCATCGCGCAGGTACTCGCGCTTCGCGACTATGAGGTGGCGCCTTATCTCGTGCTAGCGACTCGCGACGGACTCGTGAAGAAGACCGCGTTGGGTGAGTTCGACTCGAACCGGTCCGGTGGTGTGATCGCCATCAACTTGCGGGAGGGAGATGCGGTCATCGCTGCTCGCCTGGTGTCGGCCGATGACGACTTGCTGCTCATCAGCCGCAAGGGTCAGTCGATCCGATTCCACGCTGACGATGAGGCACTGCGCCCGATGGGCCGCGCGACGAGCGGTGTGATCGGTATGCGGTTCCGGCAAGGCGACGAACTGCTCGCGATGATGGTCGCTCAGCCCGACGCCTTCGTGTTCACCGCGACTGACGGCGGCTTCGCCAAGCGGACGCCGATCGATGAATACCCCGTGCAGGGCCGTGGCGGGCAGGGTGTCCTGACCGCGCGCCTGACCGACGACCGCGGAGGTCTCGTCGGTGCCTTGATCGTTGGCACCGGCGACGAGATCTTTGCGATTACGTCGGGCGGCGGTGTGATCCGTACGCGGTCTGACGAGGTGCGGCCGACCTCACGTGCCACGATGGGAGTGCGGCTGATCAACCTTGCCGACGGCGACGCAGTTGTGGGCGTCAGCCGGAACGCAGAAGCGTCGTCAGAAGTGGCTGATGACACCGACGACCCGGAGGTTGATGGGGTTGCCGGCGACGGTGACGAACTCGAGATCGATGCCAATGAGATTTCTGCGGAGTCAAGTGGGCAGAATGGGATCGAAGACGAGCCGCCGGCGGATGCTGGTCCGACCGCGGATGCTGATCCGACCTAAGACGACGTGCCCGACGCCGATCCGACCGATTCGCAATAGGGAGAACCGTGACTGACGGAGACCTGGGCGGTCGACCGGCGCGTAGCCCATACGCCCGGCCGCCGGCCGACGCGCCGACCGAATCCCACGCCGCCCTCATCGAGTCGGAGCCCGAAGAGTTTCCCGTCGCCCCACCCGAACCTGCCGCTGAGTTCAGCACCACGACGTCCGGCCCTCGAAGCGTTGCGACCGGGTGGCCGACCGATCCTGACGACGCTCGCGATAGCGGGGTGGCCGTGACTGGCAGTGCCGTGCCGGCTGCGGTGGGGGGTGGCGCTTCCGGCGTCCGCCCGCGACCTGTGCAGGTGGCGACCGCCCGCCGCGGTCCGCGCAAGGCCCGGTTGGTGATCAAGCACATCGACCCGTGGACCGTCATGAAGCTCAGCTTCGTCGTGTCGGTCGTCATGCTGGCTGTGTGTGTCGTTGCCGTGGCAATCGTGTATGGCGTGCTCGGCAAGATGGGCGTCTGGACCCAGATCAACACACTGGTCAACGAGGTGTCGCCCACTACGACGAGTAGCGCCCTGCATAGCCCGGTCAGCGCTGGCCGAGTCGTGGGGGTGGCCGCGGTCATCGGCGCGATCAATGTCGTCCTGCTCACCGCCCTTTCGACCCTCGGTGCAGCGATCTACAACTTGATCTCCGACCTGGTCGGTGGGATCGAGGTCACGCTCACCGATCCCTGAACTGCTCCGGATGGGTCGCGCCGCAGGTAGTGGGGTACCCTCGGCGAGGCACGTTGCCGGGGCCTGTAGCTCAGTTGGTTAGAGCGCATCCCTGATAAGGATGAGGCCGGAGGTTCAAGTCCTCCCAGGCCCACCCCCCGCCGTCGAGTCGAGGTGACAACAGTGAAGAAGCTCCTGGTGTTGACAGCCGTCCTGGCCGGCGGTGTGGTGGTTTACCGTCGCATGCAGGCGGCGCAGGCCGAAGAAGATCTATGGATCGAGGCAACAAGCTCCGTCGAGCCAGAACCGGCGGTCTGAGCGCTCGCTCGGTAGTGCCAGGGGACGTAGCTCAATTGGTAGAGCACCGCCTTTGCAAGGCGGGGGTCAGGGGTTCGATTCCCCTCGTCTCCACTCCCATCTGACCAGCGTTTCCGCAGGTCAAAGGCCCTTTTCCGCCTCGCGCGTCATCTTCCGTGAGTGACCGCCAGACCCCCTTGTTCGCCCTGTTTTGCCGATAGTTAGGGCACACGGAGGGCACGCCGAACGGTTGGCCGCAGTTCGGGGTTGCATTAGGACAGCTCCCTCGCCCGTTATCGGTGCGGTCTATCGTTGGCACAAAAGCCTGCGACCGCGATCGACGAACGATGGCGGTGTGCTGCAGCGAGGAGAGGTCAAGTCCGCAGCCAGTCGGCGCACGGTAGTTATCCCGCAAGCAATCCTCGCGGACCGAGTGATCCACCTGTCAGAGTTCGCAGAACCGACGCCGACCGGCTGGGTATTCGTCGGCGCGGCAGGCGGGCGGCTGCGCCGCAGCATTTCCGCAAGGTTTGGGTCGCCGCGGCGCGCAGCTGGGCCTCAGCGATGGATTCCGGTTCCACGATCTGCGTCACACCGGCAACACGCTTGCCGCAGCAACGGGCGCCAGCACGAAGGAACTGATGTCGCGGATGGGTCACGCCAGCCCTCGAGCTGCGCTGATCTACCAACATGCCACCCATGACCGAGACGCAGTGATCGCGGCGGCGCTGTCTGACTTGGTGCGCGAAGCCACCCATAAGCGCGGGCCGTCGCCGGACCCGCCCAGCCTCGGTCGACTGTTGTAGCACGCCGTTGACCCTCACCAGCGCTGGTCCGAAACGCGATCATTTGGCCGAATTGAGGATGATGGCGGGGCCGCTAGGGCCGCATCGTGACTGCAATGATCCAGGCGCAGATGAGCTCAAATGGGTCAGTTGACGGCTGGTCATTTGTTGGGGTCCGTAGCCGATGATTGGCGTTCGGCACGAGATGGACTGTCATGTGCCGGCGTCCAACGCAGCTAACGCTCCCGGTAGGAGCACCGACATCAGAGTCGGGTCATCGCGGTCTTGGCGACCGTTATCAAAGCGGCTTCGATCTGGGCGACAGTCATCGTGTCCGTGTTGTCGTTGAGCTGGAAATTGACCTGGACATTGTTCTGCCGCACGGCAAGAAGCTGCTGGTCGGGATACCAGTAGGCACCGTCGGCGACTCCAGCGACCGGTGTCGCTCCGTCGGGAGTCTTAGCGAAGTCGGACTTGTCGACGCTGTCATCGAAGATCTGGATCGTCAGGCGGTGCATTCTGTCCGCGCTGATGTATTCACAATTCGTATAGATGCCGTCGTCGACATTCGAGTAGTCGATCGTCGCGGCCACGCCGAGAGCCGATCGAGCTTCGGCACTCGTGACCAGGCTGCACGGATGAGACTTGCCCACCCCGTGTGCGGCAGCTGCCGTCGCGCTACCTGCGACCGGACTTGCCGGTGACGACGCCCCGGCTGCCGTTGCTGCTGGGGCACTGGTCGCCGGAGCCGCGGTGCCTGCTGTCGTCGCTGCGGCAGCAGTGGTCGCCGGAGCCGTGGTGCCCGGTGCCGATGTTGACGTGGTCGAGCCTTTGCAGCCTGCCACCAGCATGCAGAGCAGGGCGGTCGGCACCATTGCAGCTGGCATTGTCTTCATGTGAGGGCCCTTCATCGGAAGCCGTGGGTGCACGCGAATTGTCGATCGTCTTAGCAAGCCCGACGCTAGGAGTGCGACGCCCGTACGGAATCAGGAAGAACCCTTGATCAGGGGTGGGAGAGCCGCGGTGTCCCGCGAGACGGTGCGAGAACATGCCCCCGATGGACCATTGTGCGGCTGGTGTCGCACGCCGGGACGGTGCTGCTGGCGGAGCTGGCCGAGCGGATCGGGTTGACCGCGCCGACGAACGATGGAATCTGCTCTCCGGTCAGGGTCAGCGAAGATCCCGCTGGCCTACGGAATCGCGATGCGCTCGACGGGCTGTCCGGTTACGGC
>DASRZB010000392.1:0-8061 GCA_035653855.1 Acidothermaceae bacterium
GACCCCTACAGCTTCCCGGCGGACGGATTCGTCGAGCAGGCGAACACCGCCCTCGCACTGCCGTTGGTTGGCGGGTTGGCGACGGGGACAAAGGGTCCGGGCTCGACCCGGCTGCTCATCGACGGCCGGGTCGTCGACCGCGGCGCAGTCGGTGTCGTGCTCGGCGGCCCGGTCGGTGCGCAGGCGATGGTCAGTCAGGGCTGCCGGCCGGTCGGTCCGGCGATGACGGTGACAGCGGCCGAGGGCAATCTGCTGCTCGAGCTCGCGGGCATCCCGGCGATCCAGAAACTCGAGCGGGTGATCGGCTCCCTCTCATCGATCGACCAGGCACTCGCGAGCGGCGGCCTGCAGATCGGCATCGCGATGGACGAGTACGTCGAGGAGCACGAGCGCGGGGACTTCCTGGTGCGCGGCATTCTCGGTATCGACAAGGCGCGTGGCGCGATCGCGATCGGCGACATCGTGCCGGTTGGGCGCACGGTGCGATTCCAGGTCCGTGACGCTGCTTCGGCGGACGACGATTTGCGGGCGATGTTGATGCAGCTGAAGCACGAGTTCAGCAACGTCGAGGGTGCGTTGCTGTTCTCCTGCAATGGGCGCGGGTCCAACTTGTTCACGTCGGCTGACCACGACGTCCTCGCGCTGCGCCAGGGTCTCGCGACTTCGGGTATCGCCGGATTCTTTGCGTCCGGCGAGATCGGACCGGTCGGCAACCGCAACCACCTGCACGGCTTCTCCGCGTCGGTGCTGGTGTTCGGCTCGCCACGACCCGCCGGCCACATCGACCACGACAACGCCGTGCCACGATAGGTCGATGGCCGAGCCTGCACCTGATCCGATTGGGGCGCTCAAGCAGATCGCGTTCCTGCTCGAGCGCGCACGCGAACCGACCTATCGCGTCAAGGCGTTTCGCACCGCCGCCGCCGTCCTCGAAGCATTGCCCGAAGGCGAGCTGGAGCAGCGCGCGAAGCGCGGTACGCTGACCGACCTTGCCGGTGTGGGAGCCGTCACGGCGACCGTCGCGCGCGAGGCATTGGCGGGGACGGTGCCCGCGTACCTCGCCAAGCTGCTACCCGCCGGCGACGAGCCTCTCGCCGAGGGCGGCGAGACCTTGCGCGCGGCACTAAAAGGCGACCTGCATACGCACTCCGACTGGAGTGACGGCGGCAGTCCGATCGAGGAAATGGCTTTAGCAGCAAGGGATTTGGCGAGTGGTCCGCACGGTTATATCGCGCTGACCGACCACTCCCCGCGGCTCACGGTGGCGAACGGGCTCACGGCTGAGCGACTGTATGACCAGCTGCGCGTGGTTGCCGAACTGAACGAGAAGCTCGCGCCATTTCGGATCCTGACCGGCATCGAGTGCGACATCCTCGACGACGGTGCGCTCGACCAAGAGCCCAAGGTGCTAGACCAACTCGACATCGTGGTCGCGAGCGTGCACTCGAAACTCAAGATGGACCGGATCGCGATGACGCGACGGATGCTCGCCGCCGTGCAAAATCCGCTTGTCGATGTGCTCGGGCATTGCACCGGTCGGCTCCTCATAGGGCGGGACGGCGGGAAGTCGCGGCCCGAATCGCAGTTCGACGCTGAGAAAGTCTTTGCTGCGTGCAAAGAACACGACGTCGCGGTCGAGATCAACAGCCGGCCTGAACGGCTCGATCCGCCCCGACGGTTGTTGAGCCTCGCGGTCGAGGTGGGTTGCCGGTTCTCCATCGACACCGACGCGCATGCGCCTGGGCAGCTCGACTGGCAGATCTACGGGTGCGCACGAGCGGAGGAGTGCGGCGTCGACGCCGCAACGGTCGTGAACACGATGGACGCCGACGACTTGCTCGCCTGGGCCCGGGACAGTTAGGAAAGCGGAGTAACCGCGCTACTCGTCCTTGATCCAGTGCTCGCGGCGGAACATGCGGCCGAGGCGTGCCGTCAACTTCGGTCCGACATCTTGCAGCGCGTTGACGTGGTAGACCGGATTGCCCTCGGGCTCGGGCAACTGCGCGGCGTCTGAGACGGTGAGGCTCGTCTTCACCTGCAGTGTTGTGATCGAGGTGATGCTGTCACGGTCGATGAATCGAATGCCGCGCGGTACTGCGACGACGATGCCGTCGAACAGATCGAGATCTGGCTCCTGCAAGACGTGCTCGACCGTGCCGATCGTGGTGCCGTCAACCGTGCACACTTCGGCGCCAGGCTGCAGTGCCAGGTACGAGATTGGTTCTTCGTCGGTCACGGTCCGTCTCCTTGTCCCGCATTTCAGAACGACAGCCGGTCAGTCGCCGGCGATCTCGGCGTGGAATGCCACGAGCTCCTCGGCGACGCGTTCCGGCCGTTCTTCGGGAAGCAGGTGTCCGGCACCCGCCACCGGAACCCACGCAGCACTCGGAATTTCGCCCGCCACTCGCCGTCCGTAGGTGATGTTGTGCACTCGATCGTCGGCGCCCCACATGATGAGCGTCGGTGGTGGGGACGCGCGGACGATGTGCCACGCGGCCTCGATGGCGACAGGGTCGACCGCAGTCGCGAAATGCACGAGCCCGCGAGCCGCACCTGGCTTGCGTAGCTCCTCGACGTAACGGTCGAGGGGCCGCACGACGGTCGCATCGCTGCCACTGCCGACCAACGTCGCGAGCACGCGTTCAGCAAGCCACGGGACGACGGGGAGTGCACGTCCGCAAATAGCGCGCACGCCCGGAATCAGCATCGGCAATGCACCCGCGACCGGCCACGCGTCGGCATGCAGTGGCGAGTCGAGCAATGCGAGGCCGGCGACCCGGCTCGCGTCAAGCGCAGCAAGGTGGACAGCGACGGCACCGCCGAGTCCGTGCCCGGCAACGATGACCTTGTCGACGTCGTGCGCGTCGAGCAAGCCGAGGAGCAGCCGAGCCTGGGTCGCTAGGTCGATGCGCGAACCGGTTCGCTCCGACTCGCCGAGCTGCACGAGATCAGGGGCAAGGACGAACAGATCGTCGTCGGTGCCTGCGCACATCTCTGGACCGACCTGGCGCCACAGCTGTGAAGACGTCGGGAAGCCATGCAGCAGCAGCACGGCCGGTGAGTTGTCGAGGCCGTCACCCGGTCCGCCGTAGGTCTTGACCCGGATCCGGATGCCTTCGACGACATGGTCAGCCGTGCCCGGAGCGAGTTGGGTGCGCATCTGTTCATCCTGCACCGGATCGGCGCGCCGAAACGGACTCGGGTGGGCGAATCTTTATCCGCCCCAATCTTTTCCCAACGGGATCGGTGCGAGACTTCGGGCATGACCACCGCCGTGCCGCGCGATCCACAAGAGTGGCTGGCCGACGCGCGCGCCGCTGCGGTGCTCCTCGCAGGGGTCGCACGTCGCACGCCGGTCGAGTCGTCCCGCGGGCTCGCCGAACTGGTCGGTGGCGACGTCTGGTTGAAATGCGAGAACTTGCAACGCGCCGGATCGTTCAAGATTCGCGGCGCCTATGTTCGTATTGCGCGATTGACGGACGACGAGAGGGCACGCGGTGTTGTCGCGGCGAGCGCCGGCAACCACGCCCAGGGTGTTGCGCTCGCCTCTTCGTTGCTCGGCGCCAAGTCGACGGTGTTCATGCCCGAAGGTGCGCCGCTGCCGAAGGTCGAGGCCACCCGCAAGTACGGCGCCGACGTGCGGTTCTTCGGCCACACCCTTGACGAGGCGTTGGCAGAGGCCATCTCGTTCGCGGCCACTACCGGCGCGGTGCTGATTCACCCGTTCGATCATCCCGACATCGTGGCCGGCCAGGCGACGGTGGGGCTAGAAATCCTCGAGCAATGTCCTGATGCACGCACCATCGTCGTCAGCACCGGCGGCGGCGGACTGACGGCTGGTCTTGCGGTTGTCGTCGAAGCACTACGGCCCGACATCAGGGTCGTGGCGGTGCAAGCCCAAGGTGCGGCCGCGTTCCCAGGTTCGTTAGAGGCCGGGACGCCGACCAGGCTCGCGAGCATGGCGACGATCGCTGACGGCATCGCGGTCGGATGTCCTGGTGAGCTGACGTTCAAGCTGGTTCGCGACTACGTCGACCGGGTCGTGACGGTGTCCGAGGACTCCTTGTCGCGGGCCCTCTTGTTCTGTCTCGAGCGCGCCAAGCTGGTCGTCGAACCGGCGGGAGTCGCCGCGGTTGCCGCGATCATCGACGCCCCAGAGATGTTCGAACCGCCGGTCGTTGCTGTGTTGTCGGGCGGCAACGTCGACCCGGTGTTGCTGATGGGCGTGCTGCGGCACGGTCTCGCGGCCGCGGGACGCTACTTGTCGTTCCAGGTGACGATCAGCGACCGGCCCGGTGCGCTCGCGGCCTTGCTACAGGCGCTCGCGGCGGCAGGCGGCAACGTGCTTGATGTCGTGCACCAGCGCACCGCGCCGACGCTGCGCCTCGATGAGGTCGCCGTGGCGCTGCAGGTCGAAACTCGAGGCCCGACGCACTCCGACGAGGTCGTGGAGATGCTCCGCTCGCGCGGCTATCGCCTCGAGTTCACCTAGCGAAGTTCACCCGGATGACGCCAGCGAAGGCTCAAGGTCGCCGTCCGGCAGGGTCGAAACACCTAACTGAGCGCTCGATTCTCCAGTGCTTGGTCAGCCGTCCCCCCGAAAGTCGGATGTCGTGCACCTTGCTCTTTCGCACGTGACGCCTTTGCCGCTCGTGCCCTTCTTGTCGGCCGCCTTGCTGGTCTTGCTCGGCACCGCTTTGGTGCTGCGGACCCGCGGCAGCGGCAGGGGTAGCAACAGCCGCGGCAGCGGCAGCGGTAACAGCCGCGGCGGCGGCCGCAGCCGACACTCAGGCGGACCTCGGGTCGCTTCCCGCCTTGCAGCGGCGCCAGATCCGCGCTTTGCGGCCCGCTCGCGCTTTGCACCAAATGCGGGCGGCCACTTTGCGGCCGCCCAGTCCATTACCGCCGCGCAGCCCTTCGTGGCCATCCCGCACTTTGCCGCCGCCCCCCACTTTGCCGCCGCCCAGTCCATCGCGGCCGCGCAGCCCTTTGCCGCCGCCCCGCGGTTGGCGCCCGACCCCGTCGACTTGTTTGTGGCTCAGCCTGACCTACACGTCGTTTCGGAGCCCGATCTCCGCGTCGTCGTTACCGCACCATCCAGGTCGGTTGCGTCGGTTCCGCCGGTTGCGTCGGTCTCGGTGCTTGCGGCCTTGACCGAGGAGGACAAAGCGCGCCCGGACTTCGCGCCGTCAAACTCCGGCGACGCGTTTCCGACCCGGGTTCGTGCGCTATCCCTGCTCGGTGGGCACCTGCTGGCAGTGTTGGGCATCTTTACCCTGTCGCTTGCCGTCACGCCCATCGGCCACCACCTGTCACACGTGGGCAACATCTCCGTTGGGTTGCTCGCCATCGTGTGCGTGTTGGTGGGCTTCGCGTTCGCCGTTGTCGTTGCCGCGCGCCTTCAGCACGACATCATGGGGGGCGGCTGGTACGGAGGGTTCGCGCCCCGTTACATCAGCTACATCAGCTACATCAGCCCGGAAATCGCGCTGTACGTGATCAGCCCATCCGGGATCTCGGCCGCGGCGCGTCGACTGAACACTTCGCCCGCGCGCGTGATTCTTGTCGAGTACGGGCTTCTGGCGGCATCCGTTCTCATCGTGCTGGACCGCTACGTCGCTCGTTGACGTTGATGATTTAAGTAACTTGACGCTCCCGTGAAGCCGGTCGCTAGCCTGCTCTATTGCCCGGTTCGCTAACGCTTGCTTGTTCCGGAACGCAGTTCGTGCTGCCGGTTTTGAACGAACCGATGATTTCGGCGACTCGAGGGAGTCTCTCTTCACATGGTCGATGTTCAAGCACCTGCGCGCGCTTCGCGGTCTACCGGCGGCGCGATCGTGGCCGAAGGTCTGGTCAAGCACTACGGCGCGATCCGCGCTCTCGACGGCATTGACTTGCGCGTCGAAGAGGGCACCGTGCTCGGTCTACTCGGGCCCAACGGCGCCGGCAAGACGACCGCGGTCCGAGTGTTCACTACACTCCTCAAGCCGGACGCCGGAACTGCCACCGTGGCGGGCCTCGACGTCGTGCGCGACGCCGATGCGGTTCGCCGAACCATCGGTGTCTCAGGCCAGTACGCCGCGGTCGACGAGAACCTGACTGGTCGCGAGAACCTCGACATGGTCGGTCGCCTGTATCACCTGGGCAAGTCGGTTTCGATTGCGCGAGCCGATGAGTTGCTCGAGCGCTTCGATCTTGTCGACGCCGCGAACCGCGTCGTGAAGACGTACTCCGGGGGCATGCGCCGACGGCTCGACCTGGCGGGCAGCCTGGTCGCGCGGCCGCGGGTGCTGTTCCTCGACGAACCGACGACGGGTCTCGACCCGCGCGGGCGTCTGGGCATGTGGGACGTCATCGAGGAGCTGGTCGACGGCGGGACGACGTTGCTGCTGACCACTCAGTATCTGGAGGAAGCGGACCGGCTCGCGCAGTCGATCGTCGTGATCGACCACGGCAAGGTGATCGCGCGCGGCACGGCGGACGAACTGAAGTCGCAGATCGGCGGCGAGCGTCTCGAATTGACCGTGTCGAACGCTTCGGAGTTGACCGCCACGGAAGAGGTTCTGCGCAAGGTAGGGCTCGGCGAGCCCACTATCGACCATGCAGCCAAAGCGGCATCCATCGCGGTGCAGGGCGGATCCGCCGTGCTGATCGATGCCCTACGCCAACTCGATACGGCGGGAGTCGCCGTCAAGGATGTCGCGATTCGGCGTCCAACTCTTGACGATGTGTTCTTGTCATTGACCGGACACGCGGCCGAGGACGTGGCAGATCCGTCTGTAGCGGGCGCGAAACAGGGTCGTCAGGGCCGTAAGAGCCGCAAGGAGAAGCAGGCATGAGCGTCTTGACGCAAGCGACCGCCGATGGGTTGGTGATAGCGAAGCGCAACCTGATCAAGGTGAAGCGCATCCCCGACCTCCTGATCTTCACCACGATCCAGCCGATCATGTTCGTGCTGTTGTTCGCGTACGTGTTCGGTGGCGCGATTCCGGTACCCGGCGTGAGCTATCGCTCCTACTTGATGGCTGGCATCTTCACCCAGACCGTGACCTTCGGCGCGGGCATTACGGCGATCGGATTGGCCGATGACCTTCAGAAAGGAATCATCGACCGGTTCAGATCACTGCCAATGGCGCGGTCGGCAGTGCTGTTCGGCCGGACGCTTTCCGATCTGGTCAACAACTGCATCGTGATGGTTGTGATGTCGGTGTGCGGGCTGCTGGTCGGTTGGCGCATCGAGCGTGGGGCTGCCAAGGCGATCGCGGCCTACCTCATCATTTTTCTCTTCGCGTACTCGATGTCCTGGGTGTCAGCGACGATCGGCTTGTCCGTGAAGAGTGTCGAGGTCGCCCAAAGCGCCGGGTTCATCTGGATGTTTCCGCTGACGTTCCTCTCGAATGCGTTTGTCACCTCGCAGTCGCTGCCGAGCTGGCTCCAGCCGGTGGCGAACTGGAATCCCGTGAGTGCCGTTGTCGCATCCGCCCGTCAACTCTTCGGCAATAACGGCACTTTGGCGCGCCCGCATGCATGGCCGATGCAGCATCCGGAGATTACTGCGCTCGGCTGGAGTGTGCTGCTGTTGGTGATCTTCATTCCGCTGTCGGTACGCAAGTACCGCGCAGCGGCCGCCCGTTAGCCGGTAGGTGCTAGCCGGTGTAGGGCTTCGCTTCGATGATCTCGACGGTCAGCTTCGTGCCGTTCGGCAGCGAATAGGACGCCGTGTCGCCGGCGGTCTTGCCGAGCAGCGCGGCTCCGAGCGGCGAACTCGGTGAGTAGACATCAACGGCGCCACCGGCGTCTTCACGCGAGCCCAGCAAGAAGCTCAACGTGTCGTCGTCCCCCTCATAACGAACGGTGACGACCATTCCCGGGCCGACCTTGCCGTCGTCCGCTGGTCCTGCTCCGACTTTGGCGTTGTCGAGCAACTGCCGCAGCTGCCGGATGCGGGCTTCCATCTTGCCTTGCTCTTCCTTCGCGGCGTGGTAGCCGCCGTTCTCCTTGAGGTCGCCCTCTTCGCGCGCGGCCTGGATCTTGCGCGCGATTTCGATCCTGGCCGGGCCG
>DASRZB010000393.1:0-3037 GCA_035653855.1 Acidothermaceae bacterium
TAGCGAGCCGCTTCGGAAGAGGACCGTTGCCCTTCACGCGGTCGTCATGTGACTTGGGCAAGATTCAACCAAGCAGCCCGTTCAATGTGCACTGCACGTCAACATGCAGTGCACTTCATCAAGACACCTCGTACTCAAATAGCTGAAGGAGGACCGCATGTTCACACCAGTTGTTCGACGCGTCATCGTGGCGGCCATCGCGGGCGTTACCACCATAGGTCTTGCCGCTGGACCCGCATCCGCAGCGACCAAGCCAGTAATACGACTTGCCGGTAGCGACCGCATCGGCACCAGCATCGCCATCTCCACCCACGAGTTCCCGACCGCTCACGCGGCCAAGAATGTGATCCTCACCGCGGCGTTCACCTTCGCTGACGCGATGAGCGCGGGCCCGCTGGGCAAGCAGCTCGACGCTCCGTTGTTGCTGACCGCTCCTACTTCGCTGAGCAGCGCAACGCTGACCGAAATCAAACGGGTCATGCCGACGCCCTCGACCACTACCGGGACTACGACTAGCGGCTGCGCGACGACACCGCCAGCCAATGCGGTGTACGTGATCGGCGGCGTCGCGGCGATCGCGGCCAGTGTCAACACCACGCTCAACGCGGCCGGCTTCAACGTCGTGCGGCTCGCTGGCACCGACCGGTTCGGAACGTCCGTCGCGGTCGCGCAGTGTGAAGGTTCACCGACGACTGTGTTCTTGGCCACCGGTGAGATCTTCGCCGACGCGCTGGCGGCCGGGCCTGCAGCTGCATCGAAGGGCGGATCAGTGCTGCTGACCGCAGGGTCGGTCTTGCCGTCATCGGTCAGCACGTACCTGGCCGGTCTCACCAGCCCGACCGTGTACGCGGTCGGTCAGCCAGCACATCTCGCTGACCCAAGCGCGACACCCATCGTCGGCGGCGACCGGTTCGCCACGGCCGCATTGGTTGCCACCCAGTTCTTCCCAAGCCCGACCGTGGTCGGCGTTGCCACTGGGGCGAACTTCCCCGACGCTTTGGCTGGCGGCGCGTACATGGGGAGGATCGGTCGTCCGGTGCTGCTCACCACGCCCAACACCCTGTACTCAGCAACGAGCCTTTACATAGCGCAAAACCACACCACCCTCACGCACGCCTACCTGTTCGGGGGCACGGCGACGCTCTTCCCGCTAGTCGCGACCCAGACCAGCACGGTTCTCAACCAGAGCTAGCCGCCGCGCCGGAAACACGGCCGGGGGCCAATCCCTTCCCAGACGCAAGGCGGAGCAGTTCACGGAAGGGATTGGCCCGAAGGCCATCAACGCTCACGTCGCCATGAGCTCGCTGGTCTCGCCCGCGACCTGGCGCCGCAGATGGCGTGCCAGGTCTACGCCAGCACCGCCGGCTGGCCGGCGCGCTACGGCGGCGGCGTGTGCCTCTCCTCGGGGTAGCACCAAGAACTCGCTGCAGTACTGCCTTCGCGCTCACCGAGCGACGCGGCAGGCCATCCGCGCCATGACGCACGTCACCCACGAGCTCTACGACATCGTTCATCAGCGGACGCGGCTCGGTGTGTTGACGATTGCACACGAGGCGCGGCGGGTTGAGTTCGGCTGAGACGGTCGTTCTCTTGCTGGTGATGAGCGGCCGGCGTGTTGCGGAGAAACGCGTTGAACCCGCTTGGTCAGCCGGCCGCCGATTGTCCATCAAGAAGAGTCTGAAGCAGGCTTGCGTCCGCACGTAGCTGTTCGGCGACATCAGGATTCGTGGTCGCCAGGGCGTCGGCCGTGATGCGACGGTCTTCGACCTCGTGCCGGACGATGTTGAGCTCGTCCTCGCGGGTCACTGATCGGCGCTCGGCCTCGGTGCGGCTGACCCCGACTGCAGATGACTCGATGGCCCGTCCGGGGCGCCTCGCCCAACGGGATGGCTTCGGCGTTATCGATGGCGGAGGCGGTTCGGTAGACAGCCATCGCCGCGCGGTCACGATTCGACATCGCGCGCGCGAGCGCGGGTCGAAGGGCCGCCCGGACCTGCAGTCATTGCTGCGACCAAGACGACGCTGCCGCGCGTGCCGGATCGGGAGCTTAGTCGCTGCGGGTCTTGGTTGCGTCAAGCGCGCGCGGATGTCGGCGGGACCGCGGTCGGGCTCTGTGTGACTGCGGGCGGTGACATCGGCGGGCTGGGCCCAGTTGATGGTTGGACGGGGACGCCGAGATGCGTGGTGCCGGTCGCGACCGTGCCGCCGGACATGGTTTGCCAGACCCATCCGAGGAGGGCAGGCAGCGCGACCCGCCAAGCAGGCGGGGTGTGGTTGCCGTGGTTTACCACGACGTACTGGATGGGCTCACGAGTCGTGACCAGCTGCCGGAAGTATTGGGCGGCTTTGGTATCGGTGGCGTTGCCGGAGCCTGACATGATCCAGAATCTGGGCAGGCTTTGGTGGACGTCGAGCACCAGCGTCGACGGGTCGTTGGCGGTGATGCTCGGCGAGCCGGCGCCGAAGACTTTGTCCATGACCGTGAGGTCGGAGTATGCGGAGTAGAAGCCGTCTAGTGACGCGACGGCGCCGTAACTGCCTCGATGTTGCAACGCAAGGTTCGTTGCGCAGAAGCCTCCGTCGGACAGCCCGCCGATGGCCCAGTTCGGACCCTGCGGTAGCGCGCGAAAGTCACGGACGATGTCGCCCGGCACGTCGGTGGCCAGGTAGGTGCCGTCGAGTTGCCCGCTCGGTGCGTCCAGACAATCCTGGCCGTGGGAACCGGAGAAGGTCGCCGGCATCACGATGATCATCGGACCGATCTTTCCCGCGTTGATCTCGTGATCCATGAGGCCGGGCACATTCAGCGCGTAGACCCAGCCGGTTGGGGCCCCTGGGTCGCCGTGCAGCAGCTCGAGAACGGGGAACCGGGTTTGGGCGTAGGCCGGCTGGAAGTATTGCGGTGGCAGGTAGCCGAAACCCTTGCGGCTGATGCCGCTCTGGGCGCCGGCCAACGCGAGCTCGACGACCCGGCCGCGGCCCTTCGTCGCCGTTGCAGCGAGTGGAAGACGCGGGATCGCAATGCTCGCCGGCACGG
>DASRZB010000394.1:0-6074 GCA_035653855.1 Acidothermaceae bacterium
ACGGTCGACAGCAGGACCCACCGCCGCCACTTACCGACGAACTCATACGACGCTTGGCCGGTGTAGAGCTGGTGGCCGATTGTGCCGAGGCGGCTCATGTCAGACCTTCCTGGCCGGCGAAACGCGCCGCGCAGTCGACGCCGCTGGTCTGAGGCGATCAACGCCGAGGCGCGCCGCATCGAGACCCGATAGGGCGTGCCCGTCACCGAAGAACTTCGTCTTGGCCAGCACCGTCATGAGCGGCTTGGTGAAGAGGAAGACCACCACCAAGTCGACAACAGTCGAAAGACCGAGGGTGAAGGCGAATCCGCGCACATCGCCGATAGCGAGCAGGTACAAGATGACCGACGCGATCAGCGACACGACGTCCGCCGAGATGATGGTTCGTCGGGCACGTACCCAGCCGCGCTCAACCGATGTCCGCAACGAGTTGCCGTCGCGGACTTCGTCTCGCAGTCGTTCGAAGAACACGACGAAGGAGTCCGCTGTCACACCGATCGCCACGATCAATCCGGCGATGCCAGCGAGGGTCAGCGTGTAACTGATCGCCTTCCCGAGCAACACGATGATCGGGTACTGAATAGCTGCTGACAACGCCAAGCTGGTCACCGTCACGAACGACAAGCCGCGGTAGTAGAAGAACGAATAGCACAACACCAGGATCAGTCCGATGCCACCGGCGAGCAGGCCGGCCTTCAGTTCGTTGCTACCGAGGGTTGCCGAAATCGTCTGCGCTGTCTGCTGTTGGAACGCAAGCGGCAACGCACCGTACTTCAGGACGTTAGCAAGGTTCGAGGCCGTCTTGTGCGTGAACGTCCCGGTGATCTGCGTCGGGCCGACGATGGCGCTCTGAATGACCTCAGCGGAGAACACGTTGGAGTCGAGCACGATGGCCGTCGCGGTACCGACGTGGGCCGCCGTGAACTTGGCCCACGTGTTGGCCGCACCAGACTTGAAGGTGAGCTCGACGTCCCACTGGGTGCCGGTCTGCGTGTCGAGCTGGGCCGAGGCCGTCGACACGTCCTTGCCCAAGATCAAGGTCGGGTGCAGCAGGTACTTGAAATAGGTGCTCGATCCGTCGGGATTGCCGCACGTGACGAGGAACTTGTTCGGATCGTCGACGCGCACGCCGCCTTGCTGATTAGCCGGCAGCGAGCAGTCGAGCTTGGCGTAAGCGGCGAGTTCTGCCGCCGATGGCGTGGTCTCGACCGCCGCGGTTCCTGAGCTAGGCGAGGGGGACGCCGACGGGCTGGGCGATGCGACCGGCGAAGCCGCAGAGATGGCAGACGTGGTGGCCGATGCCGAAGCAGGACCGGCACTAGCCGCGGCTCGCACGAATGCGGCGGGCTGGGCCTGGACTCCCGACGTCCCTGGGATACCGCGCGCTTTCGGGCTGGACGACGCAGCTGCGGATGGCGACGGCGTCGCAGCCGGCGTTGGAGCAGCGGACGTCGATACCGACGGCGAGACCGACGGAGTCGCGGACGGTGCCGGGGTAGCGGGGGCGGACGAGCTCGTGACCGTCGGCGTGGTCGTGTCCTGGACATCGGTGCCGGTGATGCCGCTGTTGCTTTCGTACACCTGCCGGATGCTCAGCAACGCGGTCTCGCCGATGTTCTTAAGCACGCCCTGGGTGTCCTTGCCGGGCACGGAGATCACGACGTTCTTGCCCTCGAGCTTCACCTCGGCGCTGCTGACTCCCAGGCTGTTGACCCGGTTCGCCAAGATGTTCTTGGCCGTATTGAGGTCTCCATTGGTGATCTTGACACCCGTGGTCGACTTCGGCTCCAGGGTGACCGTAGTGCCGCCTCGCAGGTCAAGGCCCAGCGCCGGCGAGTACCGACCACCGAGTGCCATCAGCCCGTAGAGCACGGCAAGAAGCAATACGACCAGCAACAGGGGACGCCCTGAACCGGACCGCTTGGCAGGTGGCACCTGAAATCTCCCTGTCGGACCTACGGACTGCTAATGGACACTGTGAGCGTCTAGGTACTGCTGAACACCACATTGTTGCAGCGGAGCGCCCGGGCCACCGTCGAGGCAGGCCCGCGCTCCTATGGATTAGGCCTGAGGAACGGGCCCGGAACCTGTGTCGTTCCCCTGATGATCTTCGCGGTTCGAGGGTCGTGCCACCTCGTCCGGCGGCGCGGCGTCGTGACCGTCCTGGTCGCGACCGTCCTGGTCGTGACCGTCCTGATCGTCGTGGTCATGGCCGTCGTGACCGTCGTCCTCGTATTCATCGTCGTCCAGGTCATCCGGGTCGACCAAGTCGGGCACTACCCGCAGCACCGCCGCCTTCGCGAACCGAAGATGGACGCCCTCAGCGGCCTCAATGATGATCGTGTCGGTCTCGATCTCCACGACGATGCCGTAGAGACCCGAGGTCAGCAGCACCCGGCTGCCCGGCTCGACCGCGCGCTGTAGCGCCGCAGCCTGGCGGCGCCGCCTGCTCTGCGGCAGGATGAGCACCACGTAGACGACGACGAAGAACAGCACGGGCAGCGCGAAGTTCTTCACGAACAACCTTTCGAGCAACTCATCGCGGAGGGCTCCGCGGCGACGTGGACGGGGCGGAGCAGGTCAAGCATGCGCGGCCACCTGCGCCGCGCCGCGAAGTCTATGCTGTCCGGCTCTTCAGCCTTGCGCGTCGTCGACGTCTTCGAACAGGGTGGCGGCCGCGACTGCCCCGAGCGAGCCCACCGGTGGCACCAGGCCCAGGTGTCGCCAGCCAGCCGCCGTGGCGACCCGGCCACGCGGCGTCCGGACAATGAATCCGGCTCTGAAGAGGAAGGGTTCGGCGACCTCCTCGACAGTCTCAGGCTCTTCGCCGACCGCGATCGCCACGGTCGAGAGCCCCACAGGGCCGCCTCCGAATCGCTTCACTAGGGCCTCGAGCACTGCCCGGTCGAGCCGGTCGAGCCCAAGCGCGTCGACCTCGTAGACCGCGAGCGCAGCCTCGGCGACCTCGCGAGTCACCACGCCATCGGCGCGTACTTCGGCGAAATCGCGCACCCGGCGCAGCAGCCGGTTCGCGATGCGCGGCGTCCCGCGCGAGCGTCCGGCGATCTCTGCGCCGCCTTCGGCCATCAACCGGACGTCGAGCAGCCCGGCTGATCGATGCAGCACCCGCTCGAGTTCAGCCGGTGCGTAGAAGTCCATGTGCCCGCTGAACCCGAACCGGTCACGTAGCGGGCCAGGCAGCAGACCCGCGCGCGTCGTCGCACCGACCAGCGTGAACGGCGCGAGGTCGAGCGGGATTGCGCTCGCGCCCGGACCCTTGCCGACGATGACGTCGACCCGGAAATCCTCCATCGCCATGTAGAGCATTTCTTCGGCCGGCCGCGACATCCGATGGATCTCGTCGAGGAACAGCACCTCGCCCTCAGTGAGCTGTGTGAGGACGGCGGCAAGGTCGCCCGCGTGCTGGATCGCCGGACCACTGGTGATGCGCAGCGGCGCATTCATCTCGGCGGCGATGATCATGGCCAGGGTTGTCTTACCGAGGCCGGGAGATCCGGACAGCAGCACGTGGTCGGCCGGACGGCCACGCCGCCGCGCGCCGTCGAGAATCAGCGAGAGTTGCTCGCGCACCCGCTCCTGGCCGACGAACTCCACCAGGTTGCGCGGGCGCAATGCAGCGTCGACCAACCGGTCCTCGACATCGGGGCGCGGGTCAACCAGGTCCGTGCCGTCGACCACCTCGGCGGGAGATTGTTCGGTCATACGCGTGCCCCGCCGAGTGAGCGCAGTGCCTGCCGCAGCAGCACTCCGACGTCAGGCGCTTCACCTGCCATCACCATGGCGTCAGCGTCGCCGGCGACCGCCTGCACCGCGTCGTCCGCCTCGCGAACGGAATAGCCGAGACCGAGCAGCGCACCGTGCACGCTTTCGCGCCAACTCGCGCTGCTGCCGCCCGGCAGGACGACGACGTCCTCAGTCAGTGTTGCGCCGGCGAGCTTGTCCTTGAGTTCGAGGACGATGCGCTGCGCAGTCTTGCGCCCGATGCCGGGCACCAGCGACAGCGTCGCGAAGTCATCGGTGGCAACCGCTCGGCGCAGCGCGGACGGAGGATGGACGCCGAGCATGGCCTGAGCCAGCCGTGGTCCGACACCGGTCGCCGTCTGCAGCAACTCGAAGACCATTCGCTCGTCGTCGTCAGCGAATCCGTAGAGCGTCAACGAGTCTTCGCGTACGACCAGCGACGTCGCGAACCGTGCGGACTCACCGACTCGCACCCGCGAGATCGCCGTCGGCGCGCAATACACCTGAAGCCCAAAACCGCCAACTTCGACGACGACAGAGTCGGAGGCAATCGAAGCGACTCGACCTGCGACGAACGCGATCATCGGCTACCCCCAGTACGCAAAGCTGCCCCAGTCATCGCGCTTCGCCGCTCTGCAGCCTCGAGCGCAATGCTTACCTTGGCACTTGCAGCCCCGCGCCACACCTCGCAAATCGCGAGCGCGAGGGCGTCCGTTGCGTCGGCCGGCGCAATTAAGCCGGGAGTTGCCAGCAACTTTCGGACCATAAACGCCACCTGCTCCTTGCCGGCGCGGCCCTGGCCCGTAACGGCAGCTTTGACTTCACTAGGTGTTCGCAACGCGACCGGAATGCCCCGGCGCGCGGCGCAGGTGATCGCGACTGCGGCGGCCTGCGCGGTGCCCATCACGGTCCGCACGTTGTGCTGGCTGAAGACACGCTCGACCGTGATGACGTCGGGGTGATGCCGTGCGATCCACGCCTCGAAACCGACCTCTAGCGCGAGTAGTCGGGCACCGATCTCGGCGTCGGACGGCGTCCGAAGGACGTCGACTTCGACCAAGGTCAGCCGGCCGCCCCCCACGCTGTCGACCACGCCGATGCCACAGCGGGTCAGTCCTGGGTCGACGCCAAGCACCCTTATCGAACGCATGTTCGGAAGCGTAGCGGCGCCCGCGCCCCATTCGGCGCAGCGACGCACCGGCGCCTCCCCCTTCCCGACTTCGCGACTCCGCATCCTGGGTGGTCGCGCATTACGGCCGACAGCGCCGAATTCACAGCCACCAGGGATGCGAAGTGTTATGCACCGCTCGAGGTCGGCGTCGTTCTTGACCAGCTATCGCCATACATCGTCGTTTCATGCTGGACGTCGAGGGGTTGGGCAGAGCGCGTGCCTTCGGCTCGCTGCCACTTGCCCGCCGCCCGTTCACGTACGCCGACGCGATGAACGCGGGCTACACCCGCGGGATGGTCAGGCATCTGCTGAGGACAGGCGGCTGGCGACTACTCCGTCGCGGCGTCTTTTGCGATGCGGCTTTGTTCGAGCAAGCCGACCCTGTCTGGCTGCACGCGGCGGCCGCGCTGCTCGTCATGACCCTAGGGTCGGCCATCAGCCACGAGACCGCAGGGACGTTGGACGAGTTGCCGCTCGGACGACCGCCGCAAGTACTGGGCTCGCCGCCAATCGCAGGCTCACCCCCGATCACCTACCTCACACGACCGCGTACATCAGGACACGGGCGCCATACCCATCCGGGGATCATCGAGCGCGCTGCCTCGCTGCCTCCCTCTCACGTTCGGCAGCTGCAAGGGTTACTCACGACAACTGCAGCTCGCACAGTCGTCGACCTTGCGCGGTTCCGCCCCTACCCCGAAGGCGTGGCGCTGGCCGACAGCGCAATGCACCTGGGGCTAACGACCCACGCTGAGCTGGTCGCCGTCCGCGATGCGTGCGAGAACTGGCCGGGCGTCCAACGCGCCGCGCAGGTCATCGACTTCGCCGACGGGGCCGCCGAAAGTCCACTTGAGTCGAGGTCGCGCGTCGCGTTTGCCCTGGGCGGCCTACCCACGCCCACGCTGCAAGCCGTAATCCTGTTCAGGGCAGGCGGTCACGCGCGAGTCGACTTCCTGTGGGAGCGGTGGCGGGTCATCGGGGAGGCCGACGGTCGCCTGAAGATCCAGCAGCCCAAGGACCTGTGGGACGAGAAGCTCCGCGAGGACAAGCTGCGTGAGCTCGGCTACGAAGTGGTCCGGTGGACGTGGGACGAGATCGTCAACCACCCCGAGATAGTGGTGGCCCGCGTCTTGCGCGCGGT
>DASRZB010000395.1:0-18719 GCA_035653855.1 Acidothermaceae bacterium
CTCGTCAGCCGAGAAGTTGGTCTGCGCTATCGGGCCGACGAGCGTGGTCGCGTCATAGGTGTTGAGCTGAGCGTCGAGGCCTTGCCCCGCGTCGTGCTGCACGATGACCTGGCCACCGATGACGGCGACCGCTTGGATCGCGGACGGCCCCGACAACTGGAGGTTGACCTGCTGGTTGGTTGGCGCCGTGATCGTCGCACCAGCGTTGGTCTGTTGCACCAACTCACTGCTCTGCTTGGTCACGTAGTAGACGCTCGACGACCCGGCGGCGATCGAGAAGGCACCCGAGAAGCCGGTCACCGAACGCACCGGCGAGTTCGACGACGGGTCGAGCTCGACGAGACCGTCCGGAGCGTCCGGCGTGGTGCCGTCGGACTGCGTCGACAGACCCCAGACCTTGGTGCCGGCCACCACCAGCTGGGTCAATGAGCCGGGCAACGCCGTGTTCCAGGTGCGGGTCACATTGCCGGTGGTTCTGCTGTACGCCGTGACGGTCTGCCCGACACCGACGTAAAGGTTCGCGGCATCGGCAGCGAGGGCGGTGACCGGGCCTTTCACATGTTCAGCGATCCCCGCCGGCCGCACGCCGTCGACGACCCAGATGATCTGTGGCGAGGCAACCTTGCCGGCCGCGAAGATCGCTCCGTCCGGACCCTGCGCCACCGTCAGGCCGGTTTCTGCCATGGAGAACGAGCCTTTGATGGCGACGTCGGCGAAGACGGTCAGCGGTCCGGTCGTGCCGGGCGTCGGCAGGGCATTCGAACTGGACGCCGCGGGCAGCGGCGTCGAGGCCGATCCCGGAGGCGCCGGTCCGCCCGGCGATACAACGGACGGTGAATTGGCAGTCGGAGACGACGGCGGCGTCGACGCTGCGCTTGGTTGCGGTGACGTTACCGACGAGGTGACTGGCGCGGACGGGCCGCCCGAGTGCGAGGCGATGCAGCCAGTGGTTGTGAGACCCAATGCACCCACGCCACAGCCGATTGCCAGGGCACGACGGAGGCTGACCCGCATAGCTCCGAAGGTTTCAATAGCCACAGATCCTGGCACGACGAGGCCCTGGAGAGTGAGCGCCCGGCATGGGCCGGGAGGCGAACTGTGTCGGATTGCGGATATGACGCTAAACCTGTCCGTTTAGCCAGTTTGCGAAGTATCACCGTGGGTAGCAGATCGGCTACAGGCCGATCCCGCGGTCAGGCAGGAGACGCCCATGCCGGCCCTCGGTCCTGCGCTGGCCATCAAGCCGGTCACACCCTTCGCCGAACGCGGGCTAAGGAAGGCGCCGACCGGGATCAGCGGCCTCGACGAGGTGACCGGCGGCGGACTGCCGCTCGGCCGCCCGACTCTGGTCTGCGGACCGGCCGGCTGTGGCAAGACGCTGCTCGCTATGGAGTTCCTGGTGCGCGGCATCACCGAGTTTGGCGAGCCCGGCGTGTTCGTCTCCTTCGAAGAACCGGTCGACGAGCTCGTCACCAACGTGGTGTCGCTGGGCTTCGACTTGCAACAGATGCAGGACGACGGCGTGCTCGTCGTCGATCAGGTGTACCTCGAGCCCGAGGACGTACAGGCGTCGGGAGCGTGGGACCTCGAGGGCTTGTTCATCCGCCTCGGCGCAGCAATCGACGAGGTCGGCGCGAAACGCGTGGTGCTCGACACGATCGAGACCCTGTTTGGCGCGTTCGCCGATACGGCGATCTTGCGGGCGGAATTGCGTCGGCTCTTTGTCTGGCTGAAGAAGCAGGGCGTGACGGCAGTCATCACCGGTGAGCGCGGCGACGGAACGCTGACGCGGCACGGCATCGAGGAGTACGTATCGGACTGCGTGATCGTGCTCGACCACCGGGTCAACGAGCAGACCTCCACGCGCCGACTGCGCGTGCTCAAGTACCGCGGCTCGTTGCACGGCACGAACGAGTACCCGTTCTTGATCGGCGAGAACGGGGTTTCGGTGCTCCCGATCACGTCGTTGAACCTCCAGCACAACGCGTCCGACGAGCGGGTCTCGACAGGCATCACAAGCCTCGACGCCATGCTTGCCGGCGGCGGTGTCTATCGCGGTAGTTCCGTGCTGATCAGTGGCACAGCTGGAACGGGCAAATCGACGATGGCCGCGCAGTTCTGTGCTGCGGCATGTGAGCGCGGCGAGCGGGCGATCTATTTCGCGTTCGGGGAGTCGCAGGCCCAGATCGTGCGCAACATGGCGTCGGTCGGAATCGATCTCGCCCATTGGGTAGATGCAGGGCTGCTGAGGTTCCGGTGCATCCGGCCGTCGCTGCTCGGCTTGGAAGCCCACCTCGCGACGATGCAGCAGATCGTGTCCGATTTCGATCCTGCCGTTGTCGCGATGGACCCGATCTCCGACATCTTTCATGCCGGCGAGCGCGACGAGGTCGCGGCCATGCTGACTCGCCAGGTCGACTACCTGAAGAGCCGGGGCGTGACGGCACTCTTTACTTCGCTCAACACCATCCGAGACGGGGAGAACTCGGAGCAGCAAATCGGATCACTGATCGACACCTGGATCATCGCCAGGCTCGCCGAGTTCGACGGCGGCCGCAGTCGTGTCCTGTACGTACTGAAGTCGCGAGGCATGGCCCACTCCCATGAGATCCGTGATTTCGTGCTGAGCGCAGACGGTCTTGAGCTCACCGGCAGCTATCACGGCCTCGGAGTGGAGCATGACTGAGACGACACCTCCGAGAGCCGAGGTGTCGCGTGATCCGGAGGGGGCGTGGCGGCTGCGCCTCTATGTCGCAGGTGAGTCGGCGGCTTCGCTCACGGCATTCGCCAACCTCAAGGTGCTGTGCGAAACCCACCTCAAGGACCGCTACGAAATCGAGATCGTTGATCTGCTCCAGCATCCACGACTGGCCCGCGGCGACGAGATCGTCGCGATCCCGACATTGGTACGTCAGCTCCCGCACCCGATCCGAAAGATCATCGGCGACTTGTCCGACACTGATCGCGTCCTGGTCGGTTTGCAACTGTGGCAAAAGCAGGATTGATGGCAAACCCACACGACGAAACGTTGCGCAAATACGAGCAGCGGCTAGCAGAACTCGACAGCGCCCGCTACCTGTTCACGCTGTTCGTGGCGGGGGCATCGGACCTCTCTCGTCGTGCGATCGCGAACATCCTGGAGCTGTTCGAATACAACCTGTCCGGTCGCTACGACCTCGAGGTCGTCGACGTCTACCGTGACAGAGCAGCGACGACGGCGAGCAACGTGCTGGCCGCACCGACGCTGATCAGAGAGTCACCGCTACCCAAGCGCAGGCTCGTCGGAGATCTCAGCGACACTGCACGTGTACTCCGCGTCCTCGGGGTCAGCGAACGCGCTACTGTCTCGCGGAGCCGATGAGTACCGCCGACGCAGCAGGGGCGGGCCCGGACGACCGTGGCGCCAGCCTCGATGCCTGGCCGGCACAGATCGCGTACTTGTTGCGTGAACTCGACGACGCGCGCAGTCAACTCGCCGACTCCGAGGAAACCTTGCGCGCGATTCGGCACGGGGAAGTCGACGTGCTGGTGATTGCTGCTGACTCGGGTGGGGAGCACGTGTTCACACTGTCGAGTGAGGATCGGCCGTATCGGAATTTCGTCGAGAACATGTCGGACGGCGCCGCGACCGTCTCACCGGACGGCATCATCTTGTATGCCAACCAGGCGTTCGCAGACCTCGTGGGACTGTCGAGCAACTGGGTCGTCGGGCGCCCTGCGCTGGAGTTCATCAGCGAGCCCAGTCGGGTACGGCTGGCCGATCTGCTCGGGCCGAGCAGTCTTGGTGGATCGGTCGAGGCGACGCTCCTCACCAGTAGCGGCAATACAGTCCCGGTGCGGATCAGTTCGTCGTCCGCGATCCAAAGCGATGGCGAGGAGATCACCTGCCTCACGGTCAGCGACCTCACTCGTGAGCGGTTGGCCGAGGCAACCCTGGCCCATTCTGCGCAGCACGACGGACTTACAGACCTGCCCAACCGCACGCTACTTACGGACCGAGTCCGGCACGCGCTCGAGCGGCGACGCAGCGAGTCAACCGTGCTGGCGCTGCTGTTTTGCGACGTCGACGGTTTCAAGAACATCAACGATGCGTACGGTCATCAGGTCGGTGACGACATGCTCCGCGTCGTCGCAGAACGGCTCAGTACCGCCGTCCGGCCCGGAGATACCGTCGCGAGGATCGGTGGCGACGAGTTCGTCATCCTGTGCGAGAGTCTCGAGGATTTCAACGACGCCGCCACCATCGCCTACCGCGCGAGCGCCGCGGTCGCCGCCCCGCTCACGAGCGGCCCGCCAGATCTCGAGATGACGGTGAGCATCGGCGTGGCCGTCGCCGCGATCGGCGACGAGGTCACCGCCGACACCTTGCTTCGCGATGCTGACGAAGCGATGTACAAGGCGAAGCGCCAAGGGCCCAACGTGGTGGAACTGTTCGACGAACAGTTGCGGGCAGCCGCTTCCTCGAGCCTGCGGTTGCTCGCAGAAATGCGGCGCGCAGAAGGCGATCGCGAACTGCGGCTGCACTATCAACCTGTCTTGCAGCTACACAACGAGGCTGTCATCGGGGTCGAGGCACTGATCCGATGGCAGCATCCGACCCGCGGATTGGTGCAGCCCGACGACTTCGTTCCGTTCGCTGAACGAAGCGGCCTGATCGTCGGCATCGGGGCTTGGGTCGTACACGAGGCGTGCGAGCAAGCGGCGGTCTGGGCCGCGGAAAGACAGCTGGCCGCCGCGCACCTGACCATCTCGGTGAACGTGTCGGGCCGCCAACTCGCCAGGCGGGCCGGACTGTTACGGGCGGTGTCGCTCGCTCTCGACGAGACAGGAGTCGAGCCGACGTCACTCGT
Source organism: Acidothermaceae bacterium (assembly GCA_035653855.1). Classification (GTDB taxonomy): domain Bacteria; phylum Actinomycetota; class Actinomycetes; order Acidothermales; family Acidothermaceae; genus PALSA-607. The sequence goes on from DASRZB010000395.1 coordinate 4,851, forward strand.
GCTCGAGGTCACCGAGAGCGCGCTCATGGACGACGCCGAAGCGGCGTTGCGAGTGTTGACGGAACTGAAGACACTCGGCGTCCAGATCGCCATCGACGACTTCGGCACGGGCTATTCCTCGCTCGTCTACTTGAAGCGGTTCCCGGTCGACCTGATCAAGATCGATCGTTCCTTCGTCGCGGGTCTCGGCCGCGATCGCGAGGACGCCGCAATCGTTCGAAGCGTGATCGACCTCGCGCACGCGCTCGGCATCGCGACGGTCGCCGAAGGGATCGAAACGCGGCGCCACCTTGTGATGCTGCAGGACCTGGGTTGCGCGTATGGCCAGGGCTACTTGTGGAGCCCACCCGTGCCGGCCGACCAAGCGGTGCTCTGGACCCGCGAAGGCGCCCAGGTGGCGTCGAGTGCCCGATAGTCCGACGCGCAGCTGCCGATGATGGTCGGCTATTTGGCGCCTCCCGGGCGTTCGTGCCGCGGCCGGTGGAGATGTGGCAGCGCTCATTCGACACGCGAGCTACAGAGATCGCTCGGCACCCGACCCCGCTGCGAGCGGCACACGGCCGCAGTCGTGCCGGTGTATGCGAGGTCCACCCGCATCTTTGTCGACTACCAGCCCCAAGACACCAAGAACCCCTGACCCGCGGCATCGTCCGCAGGTTCAGAGGTTTCCGATGTCTTAAGAGATGACAGTGGTGGGCGCGGCAGTGGTGGGCGCGGCAGGTTTCGAACCTGCGACCCCTGCCGTGTGAAGGCAGTGCTCTCCCACTGAGCTACGCGCCCCAGCAGCGCGTCACTCTACACGGGACACAGCAGACCCAGCAGGCGCAAAGTCGTGGGTACTGGTCGGTCGCGGCAGGTTAGAAATGCGTGTAACAGGGGATCCCTGTCTCAGTGCTCTCCGCGACCCCGAGATCACGCACAGTAACAGTGGTCACTCAGAGCAATCTTCGGGTGCCTTCCGCACGGTTTAGCACCACACCGAACATGCCTGGAGCAGGCAATACGAAGCGAGAACGGGTGGTCGATGTGCGCACGGACAACGTGGTCCTGGACCTTGAGTTCAGTGTTGTGCTCGCTGACAACGATCCAGTCAAGGTCGACGCCCACCTCCGTTACGACGCCCGCGATCCGTTCGCCGTCTCTGTGAGCTTTGACGCCGGCGCTAACCAGATCGAGTGGACGTTCGCCCGAGATCTGCTCGACAAGGGTCTTTGGGAGGCTATCGGCGATGGCGACGTGAAGGTCTGGCCGCGTGCCGGCGCAGTCTTCCTTGCGCTCTGCTCCCCCTCGGGCAAGGCGGTCCTTGAGACTCGCCGCCCCGCGATCGCCGACTTCATGGCACGCATCGAGCGGATCGTCCCGGTAGGCCGCGAGTCCGAATTCGTCGACGTCGACCGCGAGCTCGAGGGCCTCTTCTCTTAGCCCTGCGACGTCATGCGCGCGACGCCAGCCCCACGAGCAGTTCGGCCTTCAATTCCGTCTCCGCCCACTCTGCCTGCGGGTCTGAACCCCACGTGATGCCCGCACCTGTCCCGAAGCGCAACTGACCGTCGTCCAGCCAAAACGTTCTGATCGCCACCGCGAGAGAAGCCGTCTGCCGATCCGCGTCGACCCACCCGATCGCGCCGCAGTAAGGGCCGCGGGGAACTGGCTCCAGCTGGGAAATGATGCGCAGCGCGCTCGACTTTGGTGCGCCCGACACCGAGGCGGGCGGAAACGTCGCGGCGAAGATCTGCGGCCAAGTGACACCAGGAACGAGCGTCGCTCGGACGGTCGAAACCAGGTGCACGAGTCCCGGGTACTCCTCGAGCTCCAGCAGAGTCGGGACGTCGACCCCGCCGGTCCACGCGACGCGACTGAGGTCGTTGCGGGCCATGTCGACGATCATGATGTTCTCTGCGCGGTCCTTCTCTGAGAGTTCGGCGGCGGTACGGCCGGTGCCCTTGATCGGCCGGGTCGCCAGCACATCTGCACCGTCGACCCGGGCTCGGGACAAGAACAACTCAGGGCTTGCTGAGCAGACGTGGACACCTACTTCTGGCAGGCAGACCAGCGCCGGGTAGCGGGACGGGTGCTCGGCCGCCAGGGCCGTGGCAAGCCCACTGAGATCCGCCGCGGCACTGCGCGCGGACAGCACGCGGCACAGGTTGACCTGGTAGACCGCTCCCTGCTCGATCAGCCCGCGGATGATCTCGACACCTGCGACGTAGCCAGCGTGGCCCAGCGAGGTCGTCCACTCGGTGTGCCGCGGACCTGACCACCTCGCGGCCGGCAGCGGACCCTGGGTCACGTCGGCGAACCGGGCACATGTGACGTTGCCTTCAAAGCTGACCACGACGACCCAGAAGCCAGGCTCATCGAGGGCAGCCAGGTCGTGCCTGACCTCGACGAATCCGCTGGCGAGCCGGCCGTCGACATACGCGAAGGCCTGGCTGGTAGGCAGGGTCATGCCTGGGGTCGTAGCGCGAGCCCGGCGGCAACTTCGAGCACGACAAGCGCGGCGAGCCGGATCGTGCGGTAGTCCGGCGCATCAGCGGTCGCATCGACCTCGACGATGTCGACCGATCTGACGTTCGAGTCGCGGCCCGCCATGAACGCCGCCGCGAGGAGTTCGGCAGCGGACAGGCCGCCGGGCAGTGCGTCGAGGCAGGCAGGGGCCACCGAGCGTTCGCACACCGAGAGGTCGAGCGACACATGGACAGGCCCGCGGCGACCGGCGGACGCAAGAGCGTCGGACATGCACGCGGCGATCCCCCGTTCTTCGACAGCGCCGCGCGAGAACAGCGCCATGCCCCGCGCCTTGGCCTCGTCGGCATGCGAGCGTGAGATTGCCCAATCGGCAGCGCCGACGTGGCCGACCCGTTCGCCTTCGAGGCCCGTGTCGAACAGCGTGCGCAGGGCAGAGGTGTTCCGCGCGCCCTCCCTCAGGTCGTATTGGACGTCGAGGGCAACCAGACCGGCCTGCTTCAGATCGAGGCCCTGCGCAATCGGCACCGTCGCCGATCCATCGCCACCGAGCGTGACGAGCAGTCGCGCCTTGGCCAGAGCGGTCTTGACCGCAGCCTGGACCCGAAACGCCCCGTCGTCTCGATCTGGCTCGTCGACATCACCCACGTCCCACGGCCACAGGTCAACAAGATCGACATGCCGCGACGCGCACCACGTCGTGTAGTGATGCAACGCCCGGCGGATGGCTGCCGGGGTCGTGTGCGTGCCCGCCTTGTTCAGCGATCGAGCAAAAGTCGGGACGCCGAGGACTGCCAGGTCGATCGGATGCCGCCCAGCGCCGGCGCTCAGCCAGTGCCCGGCGCGGGGCCAGCGCTCGTCGACGGGCAGCGATTCGGGCACCGGATCAGCGCGGGAGACCACGCCCGCATGCTTCCACACCACGGCATCGGTTAGAGTGCAGGACGCAGCCGGGGCATGTGCACTGGTTCGCGCGGACGTGGCTCAGTTGGTAGAGCATCACCTTGCCAAGGTGAGGGTCGCGGGTTCGAATCCCGTCGTCCGCTCGGAGGCGCCGACGGCGTCAACAGGGCCTCGGTCGGTTGGTCGTCCGTGGTTCGCCGGCGGAGTGGCCGAGTGGCTTAGGCAAGGGCCTGCAAAGCCCTGTACGCGGGTTCGATTCCCGCCTCCGCCTCGTCGACGCCACCTATCGGAGGCGTTGCTGCAGGGCCGGTTCTGAGAGTTCGGATTGCACGGTTGGACATGAAGGGCGTTTAGCTCAGCGGGAGAGCACTTCCCTGACACGGAAGGGGTCGCAGGTTCAATCCCTGCAACGCCCACAGAAGTCGCAACTCCAAGGTGTCGGTCAGCTTGCCGTACGGTCGCGTTCAGGCTGGTCGGCGACGGTATCTCTTGGAGGTGAGACGGCGCCCGCACACATCCGAAGCCGGCGTCGAGACAATGAACTGGATCCTGATGAACATCCCCCTGGGCATCGTGATGGTTGCGTTCGCAGCCGGCCTACCGGCGTGGGTGATGTGGAAATTCCCCGACGAGGACAGCAAGTCCGTGCTAACCGCGGCAGCGCTCCACACGAGCGGGCACGCCGCAACCGCTGCCCACACCACCCATCAACAGCGAGCCACCGGACACGTCGTCGTGGGCGCGTCGGCCTGACGTCAGACCACGGCTGGGCTTGCGGCCACTGGCTCGGCGGAGGGGGTAACGGCGACTCGTCGGGCCGTGTAGATCGCCAACGCAAACAACACGAGTGCGTTGGGTCCGTGGAACCACCCCAGTGCCGCAGCTCCGTGGGCCGCGAGACCCAAAGCGACTTGCACGACGACGTCCAACAGGATGAAGCCGGCCCACTTCACGCCGTTCGGTATGTGCGCCATGAACGCGACGACGAACAGAATGATCGCGACCAGCGGGATCACGAGCGTCCCGATCAGTGCGTGTAACCCGTAACCCGCGCCACCGTTCAGCTTCGTCGAGGCATTCGCGATCGTGTCGCCGTGGTCTTTTGCCTTTTCGATGACCTTGTCGATCGCGAATGCCCCGTACGCGATCGCGGCCGCCTGCAGCACGACCAGCGCCGCTAGAAATCTCGCCAGAATTTGGTAGGCCTGCTTCATCGGTCCTCCAGTTTCGCGGGTGCCCCAAGGACTCAGGCACTTGACGACAGAAAGTAGCGAGCAATCGTTCCGGAATCGCTACGAACATAAGGAGCGAGTAGGGCGAGCAAGCGGCCCCCGGCATAACGGGATGAACCGGCCGGAGAGCGACATTCATCCGCGATCACCGGCGAATGGGTCAAGTCCGCTCGAATAAATAGCCCGAACGGACGCAGCCGCCGCAACCAATCGGCGTCCCTACGACTGTCGAGGTGGCCGATCCGGATTACGCAGGTGGTCCTGCGATTGAGCCCCGCAAATCGCGATTGACATGGGTATGGACATCCTCCCGAGGGGCGGCACAGCCGGCGTGCGCACCACCGCTGGCGCAACCAGGCGCATAGCGCGCGCCCTGGGTCGCCGCATTTGGAGTTGGGTCTGGACGACGACGACCTTCTACGTCTTCATGATTGCGGTGTTCGCTACCTTCGGGGTCTCGACGATCCCGGGCGTGCGTCCGGCGGGGCACACTGGCTACAACCTCATCCTCGACGGAATCCTGAATAACCTCGCGTACGCGTCGAGCCCAGTCCTGTGCTATTTGCGGGCCCGGAAAGCGACCGCGCACGAATCCAGCTGGCGAATCCTTGCTCTTGGCCTCGCGATGTACGGGTTAGGCAACATCTACTGGACGATCTTCGTCCGGCCGCTGGCCGAACAGCCGTTTCCGTCGGTCGCCGATGGCTTCTGGTTGTCGTTCTACCCGTGCGCTTTTGTCGCGCTGCTGCTGGTCATCCGTGACTTCGCCGGCAAGCTGCCACTGAGCCTTTGGCTCGACGGCATCGTCGGCGGCCTGGCGGTCGCCGCCATCGCGGCAGCCGTCGTTGGTCCGGTTCTGAAGGCCGTTCACGCGAACGGCGACACCACCGCAGCTATCGTCACCAGGGAGGCCTATCCGCTGCTCGACGTCCTCTTGCTCCTGGTCGTCACGGCCGTGCTCGCCCTCTACCACTGGCGCCCACCGGCGAGCGTATGGTTCCTTGCCGGCGGCCTGGCGTTGTTCTCCGTGGCCGACTGCATCTACCTCGTTCTGGTTGCGCACAAGAGCTACCAGCCAGGCGGTCTCGACAACACGACATGGGTTGTCGCTACAGCAGTTGTGGCACTCGCACCCGGGTGGTCGAAGAAGGTTGGCGGCGCGACGCTGCCCGCCTGGGTATTGCTCGGCATTCCGGTTGTCGCCACGTTGTGCACAGTGGCGCTGCTGGTCTACGACCACGGCCACACGCTGCACCCCATCGCCGTCGCACTGGCCGCGGCGACCATCGTGACCGCGATCGGCCGCCTCGTCGTTAGCTTCCGCGAAGTCACGACTCTCGCGCACAGCCGTCAACTCGCCCTCACTGACGAACTAACCGGCCTCGGCAACCGACGGGCTTTCTACGAGCATGTCGACACCTACCTGGCCACGGACCCCGACCGCGTTGGCGCCTTGTTCCTGCTTGACCTCGACCGCTTCAAGGAAGTCAACGACTCGCTCGGCCACCACGCCGGTGACGATCTCCTGCTCCAGGTCGCCACTCGGCTCACTGAGGGCCTCACCCACGAAGACGGCTTGCTCGCGCGCCTCGGCGGCGACGAGTTCTCGATTTTCGTTCTGGACGTCGACCGCGAGGGCGCCGAGATGTTCGCGGAGATGGTCCGCCAGACGCTGCTTGCTCCGTTCACTATCGACGGCATCACCGTGCGAGTGGCGGCAAGTGTCGGCATCTCGCTGTTCCCCAAGCACGGCCTCGAAGTCTCAACCCTGCTGCGCCGTGCCGACATTGCGATGTACCACGCCAAGGACCTGCGTACCGGCTTCCGCGTCTACAGCGAGTCGGACGACTCGCTCGGCGGCCAGGACCGGCTGCGCACGCTGGAGGAACTGCGTCAGGTGATTGCGGCCCGCAAGCTGGCCATGCACTACCAACCCAAGGTCGACTCCCAGACCTCGTACGTGTCCGGCGTCGAAGCGCTCGTTCGCTGGGACCACCCAGTGCATGGGTTGCTCCCACCCGACGCGTTCCTACCGCTCGCTGAGGACGCGGGCCTCATGCGCGACCTCACGATGGCCGTGCTTGAGCAATCCCTCGACCAGGTCGCGCTTTGGCGGGCTGACGGCCGGATGCTCAGCGTCGCCGTCAACCTCTCAGCATCCTCGCTCGTCGACCTCGAACTTCCCGAGCGGGTGCACCAGCTACTGGTGAACCGCGGGCTGCCGGCGTCGGCTCTCGAACTCGAAATCACCGAGGACTTCCTGATGGGCGACCGCGAACGCGCCCGCGAAATCCTCACGCAACTGCGCACGCTCGGCATCCGCGTCGCCGTCGACGACTTCGGGACCGGCTACTCATCGCTTGCCTACCTGCGAGAGCTGCCGATCGACGAGCTCAAGTTGGACCGATCGTTCGTCCAGCCGATGGCCGACGACCCTCGGGCCGCCGCCATCGTACGCTCGACGATCAGCCTGGCCCACTCCCTGGGGATGCGTCTGGTTGCCGAAGGAGTCGAGAACGAGATCACCGCCGGGCACCTCGCACTGTCCGGATGCGACGTCTCGCAGGGATTCTTCTTCTCCAAGGCACTTCCGCCGCTTGAGCTCGAACGATGGCTCGACGACCGACCGGACATGGCGGGCATGGAATTCAATGCCGTCGGTTCCCGCGCCGCGGACGGACTGGCCTCGTGACCGCTGCGCCACTCATGGCAGCCAGTACGGATCTGCTTTCCCGAGCGACGGGGGTTCAGATCGTCGCGGGCATCGACGGTGTGCGCGCGCATCGTGGCGAGCTCGAAGCGTTGGCCCAACGCTGCGGCGCGGCGATCACCGCCCGGAGCACGTGGACGCTTGCCAACGCGGGCACCGGGCAACCGTGGGCGGTCCTCGTGCGCGACCCGTCGGGCTTCCTGCGCGCTGCGTCGGTTTTCGTGGAGGTAGGCGGCACTGGCCGCACGGCGCACATCGTGACCTTCGCTGGGAGCGATCTCGGGCATCGCGGTGCTGTGTTAGCCGACGACAAGCTCTGGGCGCGCCGGCTCGGGATCGCACTGTCCAGGACGCTGCCCGCGCGCTCGAGTGGCTGGGCGGTCGAACTCGGCCCGCTCGACCCCGGCTCGAACACCCTCGCCGGCTTCCTGGCGGGGTTCCCCCAGCTCGTCCCCATCGATGTTGACCCGATCCCGATGATCCGGCGCGAGCCCGGACTCGACGAAGCCACCGACTACCTGACCCCGGCCATGCGCCGCACGCTGCGCAAGGCGACGAATCGCCTAGCGACTGACTACCGCACGTTCAAGGTCCACTTCACTCGCAGCGAGGGCGAGATTCGGGCCCTCATGCCAGCGCTCGAGGAGTCACACCGAAACCGCGACCACGATCGCGGGCGGGCCAGCGACCTCGAGGACGACGTGACACTGCAGACCTGGCGCAGCCGCCTAACAGATCTCGCGCTCGACGGCATGCTCGAGGTCGCGACAGCGCACATCGACGGCACGCTCGCGGCGCACGTCATCGGCATCCGGGACGGCGATAGCTACCGCGTCCTTGAAAGCCACTTCGTCACGGCGTGGGCGCGCTACGCGCCGGGCCGGTTGGTCGAAGCGGCCGTCGTCCAGCGCATGCTGGACGAGCCCGAGATGGTCGCACTCGACTGGATGACGTCGGTGGCACCAGAATCGCTGCTGGCCACGAATGCGGCGGCGCCGATGGTGATGCTGCGGGCCGGGCTAGGGCAACGCCGCTAAGTAAGGGTGTGGCCGCCAAGTCGGTGTTACGACGACGCGGTAGGGGTCGCGCTCGCCGGCGGAGTCGCGGTCGACCCGTAGGACGAGGCCGGCGTAGGCGAACTCGACGTGGTTGCAACCCCGGATGCCGTGGTCAAGGCGCTACCCGAGATCCACTGCGACCAACTCATGTTCCAGTCGGTCCACCCGTTGCCAGACTCGAGCGGGCGAGGAGTGCCAGTGACGGTCACGATGTCACCGCGGCGCGTCAGGTTGTAGAACCACTGCGCGTCAGCTGGGCTCGCGTTGACGCAACCGTGGCTGACGTTCGCTCTGCCTTGCTCGCTCACCGACCATGGCGCCGAGTGCACGTACTCACCGGACCAGGAGATGCGAACGTCCCACAGGACCGTCTCGTAGTAGTAGTCCGGGTTGCCCTTCGGGATTCCGACCGTCGCGGAGTCCATGATGACGCTCGGCTCCTTGTCGAGCACCACGTGGATACCGGACGTCGTCGGATACTTGTCGCGCCCCGTGCTCACTGCCATCGTCCTGGCCACCACGCCGTTCACGACGACCGTCATCTTGTCGGTGATTGCGTTAACCGTCGAGATCTGGGATGCGCCGATGGTGAAGTTGAGGGTTCGGTTCTCGGCGCCCCACACGCCCTTGCCGGCGTCGACACCCTTGAGGTTGGCGTGCAACGTAACCACGTCGCCCGCTGGCCAGTACTGCATCGGGCGATAGTGCACTTCCTTGTCGCCATACCAGTGCCACGAGCCGACGATCGGCACCGCCGAATCGACGATGAGGGCCTTCTCGACGGCGGCCTCGTTGGTGACCGGGGAACTGAAATAGACCACGATCGGCATGCCGACGCCTACGACCTCACCCTCAAGGGGCGCGATCTTCACGCCGAGGATGTTCGCCGCCGCAGCAGTGGTAAAGCTGCTTGAGGTCTCCGTTGACGTACCGCTCTGCGAGACGGCGGTTGCGGTCACCAGGTACTGCGTGCCGGGGATGAGCGCCCCGGTGCTGGCCCACGAGTGCGATGTCGGGTCGAGTGAACCGACCACCGTGTCGCCGCTCGAGTCGGCCACGGACACTGCGGTGAGCGTGCCGTCGGCGACGGACACCGAGACGTGCGAGCCGAGCGCGACGGCAGTCGCTCCGTCGGCGGGTGCCACGGTTAGTTGAACAGGCGGCGAGACGGACGGCGAGGCGGGGACGGCGGGTGCGCTACTAGCCGGTGCGCTTGCCACCTGGGAGGGGGGTGCACCGAGGGAGTCGATAGCGACGGCGCGTTCGCAGGCCGCTAGCGACGACAGCGCAAGAACGCCGACGACACCAACGATTACTGCCTTCAGGCCGCCCCGCGAACTCAACCCGTGCCTCCCGGACCCGATCCGGCGCGAGCCGGAGACCTCCTATGATGCTCAACCCTGGCGCGAGCCGGGAACTTCCAGTTTGCGCCTAACTCCCGCGTCGCGGGGGGATTTGGCACTATTGGTCCCACATGTCGCGTCGTCATATCCTCTCGGCACGGCCGAGCAGTGTCTGTAGCGGCCTGATGACGACCTCCTTCGAAGGCCCTCGCCAACCATGACGCCCTAGTCGCCTGGTTCGTTCACTCGGTTGCCGCACTAAGTCTTGGTCGGCTCCGCCTTAGTAAGTCTTGGTCGGCTCCGCCTTAGTAAGTTTGGGGACGCGCCAGATCACGCAGGTAACAGACAGTGTGCGCGAAACGCAGGACAACGACGGGACGACATGACCGAAAATGCGATCGCAGTTTGGCCCGGCACGCCCTACCCATTGGGCGCTACCTACGACGGGGCCGGCACCAACTTCGCCGTCTTCTCAGAGGTCGCCGAATCCGTCGACCTATGCCTGTTCGACGACGATGACGTCGAGACCGTCGTCACGTTGCCCGAGTACGACGCCTTCGTTTGGCACGGCTACTTGCCGGGCATCAGCCCCGGGCAGCGCTACGGGTTCCGGGTTCACGGCCCGGACGACCCTGCTTCGGGCAACCGCTGCAACCCCAGCAAGCTGCTGCTCGACCCCTACGCGAAAGCGGTCCAAGGACACGTCGACTGGGACGAATCGCTGTTCGGATATCCCTTCGGCAACCCCGAAGGCAAAAACGACGCCGACTCGGCGCCGCATGCCATGAAGTCCGTTGTCATTAACCCGTACTTCGACTGGCGCAGCGACCACCAGCTGCGCATTCCTTACCACGACTCGATCATCTACGAGGCGCACGTCAAGGGGATGACGATCCAGCACCCCGACATCCCAGCGAACATCCGCGGTACCTACGCCGGCCTCGCGCACCCGGTGATGGTCGACTACCTGACCAAGCTCGGGATCACGGCCGTCGAGTTGATGCCCGTGCACCAGTTCGTGAGCGACAGCGGTCTGGCCGACAAGGGGCTGTCGAACTACTGGGGATACAACACGATCGGATTCTTCGCGCCGCACAACGGCTACTCGGCGGCGGGAGATCGCGGTGAGCAGGTGCAGGAGTTCAAGGCCTTGGTGCGCACCCTGCACGAGGCTGGCATCGAGGTCATTCTCGACGTCGTCTACAACCACACCGCCGAAGGCAACCACCTCGGCCCGACCCTGTCGTTTCGCGGTCTCGACAACGCCGCCTACTACCGGTTGTCCGAAGACGACCCGAGCACGTACATGGACTACACAGGCACCGGCAACAGTCTGAACGCGCGAAACCCCCATGCCCTGCAACTCATCATGGACTCGCTGCGCTACTGGGTCCTTGAGATGCACGTCGACGGCTTCCGGTTCGACCTCGCGTCGGTACTTGCGCGCGAGTTCTATGACGTCGACCGGTTGTCCGCGTTTTTCGATCTGGTGCAACAGGACCCCGTGGTGAGCCAGGTAAAGCTGATCGCCGAGCCGTGGGACGTCGGCGAAGGCGGCTACCAAGTTGGCAACTTCCCACCGTTGTGGAGTGAGTGGAACGGCCAGTACCGCGACACGGTTCGTGACTTTTGGCGCGGCGAGCCTGCGACCCTTGGCGAGTTCGCGTCGCGACTGACCGGTTCGAGCGATCTCTACGCCAATTCGGGACGACGACCCATGGCGTCGATCAACTTCGTGACCGCGCACGACGGCTTTACCCTGCAAGATCTGGTGTCGTACAACAGCAAGCACAACGACGCCAACGGGGAGGACGGCAACGACGGCACCGACGACAACCGCTCGTGGAACTGTGGAGAGGAAGGGCCCACCAACGACCTCGGCATCGTCACGCTACGCGAACAGCAGAAACGCAACTTCCTGACGACACTGTTCCTTTCCCAAGGCGTCCCGATGCTCTTGCACGGCGATGAGTTCGGGAGAACCCAAGGCGGCAACAACAACGGGTATTGCCAGGACAACGAGATCTCGTGGGTCGACTGGTCGTTGCAAACGGTGCACGAAGTCCAGCTTGCGTTCACCCGCGAGCTGTCGGCGCTGCGCCGCGATCACCCGGTGTTTCGTCGGCGGCGGTTCTTCGACGGCCACCCAGTGCGGGCCGAAGGTGAGGACCTGCGCGACATCGCGTGGTTCACCCCGAGCGGCACCGAGATGTCGGATAAGGACTGGGCAACCGGCTACGCCAAGTCGGTCGCCGTGTTCCTGAACGGCGACGCGATCGGCTACCCCGACCAGCGTGGACAACCCGTCGTCGACGATTCGTTCCTGCTGCTGTTCAACGCGGCCGACACCGGCATCGACTTCGTCATGCCAGGCGCCGATTACGGCGAGCGCTGGGAGAAACTGATCGACACGACCAAGCCGCTCGACGTGGAGCAGCCGTCGATCAAGGCCGACACCCCGGCGCATGTCGAGGGTCGGGCCGTCATGGTTCTTCGCCGTGTCGTCTGATGCTACGTCGGCTTACGCTGCGCTGCAGGCGGCGCCGGTGTCGACGTACCGCCTGCAGCTCGGGCCAGACCTGAAGTTCGCGGACGCCGCGAAGCTGGGCAGCTATCTCGCCAACCTTGGCGTCACGCACGCGTATCTCTCACCGATTCTCGGCGCCGGCAAGGGATCCACGCACGGGTACGACGTTGTGGACCACTCCAAGATCGACACGGGGCTCGGTGGCTCGCGAGGATTCGCGGCGCTGTGCAAGGCGTACGCGGCCGCGGGGATCGGCGTCATCGTCGACGTCGTCCCCAATCACATGGCGATCCCGGTTCCTGAGTACCTGAACAAGGCACTGTGGTCGGTGCTCAGCCTGGGCCAACAGTCACCCAACGCATCGTGGTTCGACATTGATTGGGCCGCCGAGGGTGGCCGCATCCTGATGCCAATGCTCGACGGCCCCCTCGAGGACAACCTCGACAAGCTGCGCGTCGTCACGCGCGCAGGCAAACTCGAGCTCGCCTATTTCGACCATCGCTTCCCCCTGGCCGCCGGGACGCCTGCGCTCGCAGTTGAGAACGGCATGCAGGCGCTGCTCGACGCTCAGCATTACCGTCTCGCCGACTGGCGGAGCGCGTCGGCACGGCTGAACTACCGACGCTTCTGCGACATCACCACCCTGATCGGCCTGCGAGTAGAGGATCCGGCGGTGTTCACCGCGAGTCATGCGGCGCTGGTCGATGTGATCCAACGCGGGCAAGCCGATGGCCTGCGCATCGATCACCCTGACGGCCTCGCGAATCCCGCGGGTTATCTGGCCGACCTAGCGCGCGCCACCGACGACAGTTGGGTAGTCGTCGAGAAGGTGCTCGATGCCAACGATCCGGGCGAACCACTACCGCCCGACTGGCAGACAGCCGGCACGACCGGGTACGAGACCCTGACCGTCATCAACGGGCTGATCGTCGATCCCGCAGGTGAAAAGCCGCTAAGCCTGCTCCACGCAGAGCTGACCCGAGAAACCGCCGACTTCGCGGCAGTCGCCCAAGAGGGCAGGCGACTGATCGCTCGCGATGTGCTGGCGACCGAGGTGTCGCGACTGACCGCTCTGCTCGGCGTCCGCCTCGATCGAAGCGGTGACCCGGCGACTGAGAGCGGATCACAATTGCGTGACGCGCTCGTCGAGGTCCTTTGCCGGCTCGAGGTGTATCGGCCGTTCGCAAGCTCCCCGCGGACTTTGGCCGCGCTCGACGACGCGACCGCGCAGGCGCTGCAGCACGCGCCGACGCTGCGCGAGGAGATCGACGCCGTGCGAGCCCACGCCGTTGACGCCGACGAGTTCGGCATCAGGTTCGGTCAGCTCGCGGCTGCGCTGTATGCAAAGGGCGTCGAGGACACCGCCTTCTATCGCCATGCGCGACTGCTGTCGCTGAACGAGGTCGGCGGCGACCCCGGGAGGTTCGGCCGCAGCCTCCCCAGCTTCCATCGCCATGCCGCGACTCTGCAGGCTGACTCGCCCACCGCCATGACAACGCTATCGACGCACGACACCAAGCGGGGTGAGGACGTTCGCGCCCGGCTTGCTGTGCTGTCGGAGCTGCCAAGCGAATGGGAGCAAGCGATCCGTCGATGGCTGCCACTGGGCAGCCGACTCGGATGTCCCGAC
>DASRZB010000396.1:0-15464 GCA_035653855.1 Acidothermaceae bacterium
GGCATGGACGTCGATCTCGGGAAAGCAATTGCGGCCAAGCTCGGCCTCAAGGCGAACTTCCAGAACGTCACCTTCGACAACATCATCCCCGGCCTCGCCGGCGGCAAGTATGACCTCGGCATGTCGTCGTTCACCGACACCAAGGATCGCGAGAAGACCGTCGACTTTGTCACTTACTTCAGCGCTGGCGAATCCCTCATCGTGCCGAAGGGCAACCCGAAGGGTGTTACCGGACCTGACCTGAGTCTGTGTGGCCTGACAGTCGCGGTCGAGAAGGGCACCACCGAGGAGAGCGAGGTTCCTGCACTGTCGAAGGCGTGCACAGACGCGGGCAAGAAGGCCGTTAAGGCACTGTCCAGCGATGACCAGAACGCGGCCAATCTCGCTCTTACGAGTGGGCGCGCCGACGTCGGCTCTGCCGACTCGCCCGTTGCCGAATACGCCGTGAAACAGTCGAACGGCGCGTTCGAGATCGCCGGCAAGTCCTACGAGGACGCGCCGTATGGCATCGCGGTGCCGAAGAACGACGGCCAGCTTGCGCAGGCAGTGCAAGGCGCACTTGCTGCATTGATCGCCGATGGCAGCTACAAGTCGATCCTCACCACGTGGGGTGTCGCCGACGGCGCCATCACCACACCCGCTATCAACGGCGCTACCAGCTAAGCCTGCTGTGACGTCTGACGTCGAAGTCCCGGGGCGGCCTGAAACCATCAAGGCCGTCCCGGTGCGGCATCCGGGTCGCTGGATCGCCGCCTTGGTGATCGCCGTACTCATGGCGATGCTCGTGCACATGCTTGTCACGAACAAGAATCTGCAGTGGCATGTTGTCGGCCACTACTTCTTCAGCCCGATCATCTTGCGCGGCCTTGTCCGTACCATCTGGCTCACTGCCGCGTCCATGGCCATCGGGATCATCCTTGGCGTTGCCTTTGCGGTCATGCGGTTGTCGCCGAATCGGATTGTGTCGGGCGTTTCCTGGCTCTACATCTGGTTCTTCCGTGGTACTCCGGTCTACGTCCAGATCATTGCCTGGTTCAACATTCCCTTGCTGATCAAGGTCATCTCGGTCGGAGTGCCGTTCGGCCCATCGTTTTGGTCAGAGGAATCGAAGATCCTTATCACCGCGACGTTTGCCGCCCTACTCGCTCTCGGGCTCAACGAGGGCGCGTACATGGCGGAAATTGTGCGGGCAGGCATCCTTGCCGTCGACGAGGGACAAAACGAGGCAGCCCAGGCTCTTGGCATGACGAGGTTGCAGGTCATGCGACGGGTCGTGCTGCCGCAAGCTATGCGCGTCATCGTCCCGCCGACCGGCAACGAGACCATCAGCATGCTGAAGACAACCTCTCTGCTGGCCGCGATCAACGTGTTCGAACTGTTCAGGTCCGCACAGGCCATCTACAACAACAACTACAAGATCGTTCCGCTCTTGGTGGTCGCCAGCCTCTGGTACCTGATCATGACGTCAATGCTCACCGGCGGTCAGTTCTACATTGAGCGCTACTACTCGAGGGGGTCGCGTCGAATGCTGCCCCCGACACCGCTCCAGCGCGCGCGCGCGACCCTGTTCCGCAGCTCCGGCCGACCATGGCGTAGCACCGCATGACAACATTGATGGTCGACGCACAACAGGTGCATAAGTCGTTCGGGCCGCACGAGGTACTCAAGGGCATTGACTTCCAGGTCGCGCCTGCTCAGGTCGTTTGCCTACTCGGCCCGTCGGGCTCAGGGAAGAGCACTTTTCTTCGGTGCATCAACCATCTCGAGAAGATCAATGCCGGCCGTCTCTACGTCGACGGCGAACTCGTGGGTTACCGCGAGCAAGGCGGCGTGCTCCATGAACTCGGCGAGAAGGAAGTCGCGCGCAAGCGGACCGAGATCGGCATGGTGTTCCAAAGCTTCAATCTCTTCCCGCACATGACTGCGCTCGGCAACATCATGGAGGCACCGCTCCTGGTGAAGAACGAGCCAAAGGTCGAGGTGCGCCAGCGCGCGACCGAATTGTTGGCCAAGGTCGGCCTGGGCGACAAGGCGAGCGCTTATCCCCGGCAGCTGTCCGGCGGCCAGCAACAACGGGTGGCGATTGCCCGCGCACTTGCGATGCGGCCCAAGCTGATGCTCTTCGACGAGCCCACGTCTGCCCTCGACCCCGAGCTCGTCGGCGACGTGCTCGCCGTGATGAAGGACCTGGCCCGGTCGGGCATGACCATGATCGTCGTCACCCACGAGATCGGATTCGCGCGCGAGGTCGCCGACACGGTCGTCTTCATGGACGGCGGGGTGGTGGTCGAGCAGGGTCCGCCGTCAGAGATCATCGCGAACCCACGCCACGAACGAACGAAGGCGTTCCTCTCACAGGTTCTGTGACGCTCCCACTAGGCTCACCGTCCATGGAAGTTCGCGAACTCGCCGTCCCCGGCGCCTGGGAATTCACACCTCGCCAGATCGGCGACGAGCGTGGCGTGTTCCTCGAATGGTTTCGTGCCGACGTGGTCAATCGCACGATCGGCCACAGCCTCGAGATCGCGCAATGCAACCAGTCGGTCTCGCGCCGCGGCACGGTTCGCGGCATCCACTACGCAGACGTGCCACCCAGCCAGGCGAAATACATCTACTGCCCCGGTGGCGCGGTCCTCGACGTCATCGTCGACATCAGAGCTGGCTCCCCGACCTTCGGCGCCGTCGACACCGTTCGCCTCGACAACGTCGACCGCCGTGCCGTCTACCTGTCCGAGGGTCTCGGGCATGCGTTCATGGCGTTGACCGACGGCGCGACCGTCACCTACCTCTGCTCGACCGGCTACGCGCCCGACCGCGAGCACGGCGTGAACCCCCTCGACCCAGCGCTCGGCATCCCGTGGCCCGACAACCTCGAGCCGGTGCTGTCCGACAAGGACCGCGATGCGCCGAGCCTGGCCGAGGCCGCCGAACAAGGCGTCCTGCCGACGTACGCGGAGTGCCTCGCCTACTACGCCTCGCTGCACCGCGCGCGCGGCTGACACCCCGCACGCCCGGTCAGGGCTGAACCCGTGCCGGACGTGGAGCACTACATCACCGTCGTGGCCGGCACGACGCTGCTACCCACTCCGCAAGTGCCCGAAGTCTCGCTGTACTGCGCCGAGAACGCGTACGACGTGTGGAGCCTCACCGATGACGGCAACGAGTCCGCGCCGATGCCGTTCTGGTCGTTCCCGTGGGCCGGCGGGCAGGCACTGGCGCGCTACATCCTCGATCACCCCGACGTCGTCGCCGGGCGCCGTGTGCTCGACCTCGCAGCAGGGTCCGGGCTTGTCGCGATCGCCGCGGTGCTGGCCGGCGCCGCCGACGTCACCGCGAATGACATCGACCCGTACGCCGCGGCGGCGCAAGAGATGAACGCCAAGGCAAATGGCGTCCAGATCAACACTTTGATGGCCGACGTGCTCGACAGCGAGACCGACGCCGATGTCGTCCTCGCGGGCGACGTCTGTTACGAGCGCGACCTCAGTGACCGCATGCTCGCCTTCCTCACGCGGGCGCATCGGCGTGGAGCCGTCGCGCTGCTAGGCGACCCTGGCCGCACCTATCTGCCACGCGAGCGGTTGGCAGAAGTGGCCAGTTACGACGTCCCGACAACGCTTGTGCTCGAAGACCAGCAAACGAAGCACACCACGATCTGGACGCTGCGCGCCGACTAGCTGCGCCGGAACGGGTAATACCGAAACAGCACTTTGCCGACGACGCATGCGTCGGGCAGGACGCCAAAAACGCGGCTGTCGTCGAGCCCTGCAGCTGCGTTGTCCGACAACAGCCACCATCCGCCGTCCGCTCTGCGAGCCGCACGCTTCACCAGGAGCAACCCTTCGGCATCCGGCCGGCGGGCGACGACGAGATCGCCCACATCAATGCCCGACCGCCGGGAAACCAGCAGGCAGTCACCGGGCCGCAACGCGGGCAGCATCGAATCTCCGGCGACGACGACGCGCGCGAACGGCATCCGCATTTCGATGATCACCTCCCGCGCGATTGAAGCCCACGATGCCAGGGGTAGTGTCCAGCCAGATCAGAAGATCGACGCACCCGATCCGTTGCTGCGGAGGAATGACATGAACCTGCTCGCCAGAATTCTCACCCCCAAGACCGTGGTTCACG
Organism: Acidothermaceae bacterium; assembly: GCA_035653855.1. Classification (GTDB taxonomy): domain Bacteria; phylum Actinomycetota; class Actinomycetes; order Acidothermales; family Acidothermaceae; genus PALSA-607. Next base: position 4,132 of record DASRZB010000396.1, read on the forward strand.
CGCACTGCGACCTGCCTTGCGGCGTCTACGACCCGGCGCAGGCACGGATCGAGGCCGAGTCGGTCAAGGCCATCATCGAGAAGTACCAGGCGAACGACGACCCGGCCTTCCGGACCCGCGCGCTCATCATCAAGGAGCAGCGCGCCGACCTGGTCAAGCACCACCTGTGGGTGCTGTGGACCGACTACTTCAAGCCGGTCCACCTCGAGACCTACCCGCAGCTGCACACGCTGTTCTGGGAGGCCACCAAGCTCGCTGGCGCTGCCGGGGCGAAGGGCCAGCAGGATCCGGCCGTCGCGCAGCAGCTCCTCGACAAGATCGCCGAGATCGACACCATCTTCTGGGCGACCAAGAAGGCGTAGTAGCAGGCGACAGGACGGCGGGCCGAGCGTGATCCGACCAGCCCGGCCCGACGACGTCCCGACGATCTTGGCGTTGATCCGCGAGCTTGCCGCGTACGAGCGCGAGCCCGACGCGGTGGTCGCGACGCCGGCCGTTCTCGAGGCCGCGTTGTTCGACGACCGAGCGGCATTGTTCGGCCTGATCGCCGAACATCCGGGTGACGACGGCCCTGTCATCGCCGGCTTCGCGCTGTGGTTCCTCAACTTCTCGACGTGGGTGGGTCGCCACGGCATCTACCTCGAAGATCTCTACGTGCGACCGGAGTTACGCGGCTACGGCTACGGCCGCCAGCTCCTCATCGAACTCGCGCGCATCGCCGACGAGCGCGGTTACGGCCGGCTCGAGTGGGCAGTCCTCGACTGGAACGAATCCGCGCACCACTTCTACGAGTCATTAGGCGCCGTCCCGATGCAGGAATGGACCATCTGGCGGGTCAGCGGCGATGCACTGCCAGCGCTTGCAAGACGGTCGGACGTCGATGGGCGCGCCTAGTCACGCAACGGCCTAGTCACGGACAGGTAGGCGCCCGCGCGGTACCGTGAAGCCCGGCATACCTGGCAAAACCTGCACACAGATGGAGCGCGACGCGTGTCGACCACAGAAGGCGTGCCAGCAGTAGGCGCGGAGAGGGACACCTGGCCAGCTCGAAACGGCGCCGGTGGTGACTTCGTGTCCGTCCGCGTACCCGCTGCCGCCGCCTACCTGTCGGTGCTGCGCACCACGACCGCGAGCTTGGCGGCCCGGCTCGACTTCACCCTCGACGAGATCGAAGACTTGCGCATTGCGGTCGATGAAGCGTCCTGCCTGCTACTGGCAAGTGCGGTCGAGGGAGCGGAACTGACCAGCGTCTTCGCGATGTCGGACGACTCGATCCAGATTTCAGTCTCGACGATGACCGACAAGGGCCACACACCGAGCCGCGACTCGTTCGCCTGGACGGTGTTGTCCGCGTTGGCCGGCGAGGTCGACGCGTGGACAGAGGCCGACGGGCACCAGACGATCTCGTTGATCAAGCACCGCTCGAGGGACATGCCGACGTGAGCACCAGCCCCGACGTGCACGCGGACGGCGAACTTCAGCCTGCGACGCCGGACGTGATCCTCGACCCAGCAACCGGCGAAGTAGTGACCTCAGAGGTCCTCACCGTCGAAATCCCCGGGGCGGATGACGCCGTCCCCATTGTCACCGCCAGGTCGGAGCAGGCCGCGAGCGATCGCGCCCGCGCCCGCGCACTCTTCGCCGAGATGGTGAGCCTGCCGGAAGGCTCCCCCGAGCGACACGCGATCCGCGACCAGCTCGTCGAGACGCACCTGCCCCTCGTCGAGTACCTCGCGCGCCGATTCCGCAACCGCGGCGAGCTGCACGACGACCTCGTGCAAGTGGCGACGATCGGGCTGATCAAGTCGGTCGATCGGTTCGACCTGGAGCGCGGCGTCGAGTTCTCGACCTACGCAACGCCCACGATCGTGGGCGAAATCAAGCGGCATTTCCGCGACAAGGGTTGGGCAATCCGCGTTCCCAGGCGGCTGCAGGAGCTCAAGCTCTCACTCGCGAAAGCGACCGGCGAACTCTCCCAACGCAATGGTCGGTCACCGACGGTCGCTGAGCTCGCGACGTTCCTCGACATGAGTGAGGACGACGTCCTCGAAGGCTTGGAGTCGGCCAACGCCTACTCAACAGTGTCGCTCGACACCCCCGAGAGCGGTGACTCCGATGCGCTCGCCGTAGCCGACACGCTCGGCGTCATCGACGAATCACTTGAAGGCGTGGAGTATCGCGAATCGCTGAAGCCATTGCTCGACCAGTTACCGCCGCGCGAGAAGCGCATCTTGTTGCTGCGTTTCTTCGGCAACATGACGCAGTCGCAGATCGCGATCGACCTCGGCATCTCGCAAATGCACGTGTCGCGCCTACTGGCGCGCACCCTGGCGCAGCTACGCGAAGGACTGCTCGTCGAAGAGTAGTTGTTCAGTCGGGTGACTCGTTCAGACGTTGCGTCGTGGACGGCGCGAAGATGCCGACCAGCCCTGCCAGCCCGCATACCGCCATCGGAATTCCCACGAGCTCGCCCCCATGCGCGATGGTGGTCACCCCGATCGGGAGCACGATGAGTTGCGTCAATACGGCTGGCGACCTCGACCATCGCTGGGCACGAGCGAGACCGCGAACCACAAGACCAAGCCCGATCGCGCCAACCGCTGCCATTCCAACGACACCCCACAGGTCGCCGGAATCGAACGGTCGGTGCCCCATCAGCTTGTACACCGACAAGCCAATGGCGGACGACGCAAGGCCCAGCGCCTCGACACCGGCAGCGACGACGGCAACAAGCAGCGGCACGCCGAGGCGTTCGGGCTTTGGCACGCAGTGAAGATAGCCGGTGCGTGACACGCCGGGTGTTACAGAGCGCGTAGACCAACGGCGTACCCTTGATCGATGCGGGCTCTGCTGGTTGCCAATCTGAATGCAACCGCCATGACGCCGCGAAAGCGTGAAGTCATCGTCCGGGCTCTTGGCAGCGAACTAAAGATCGACGTCGCCGAGACCGACGGCCGCGGCCACGCCGCTGATCTCGCCGCCCAGGCCCGCGCCGACCAGTTCGACCTGGTGATCGCTGTCGGAGGCGACGGCACCGTCAACGAGGTCGTCACCGGCCTGCTGCGAGAAGGTATCGGACCCGACACCCCACGCCTTGCCGTGGTCCCTGGCGGCAACGCGAACGTCTTCGCCCGCGCGCTTGGCCTGCCCGCCGAACCAATCGAGGCAACCGGTGCCGTCATCGAGCGGCTTCGAGCCGGCCGGGAGCGGCGGATCGGCTTGGGTCGGCTGACGACTGCCGAGCTCGATAGGTGGTTCACCTTCTGTGCGGGATTTGGGCTGGACGCCGAGATCGTCCGCGAGGTCGAGCGTCAACGCCGTGATGGCGCGAAGGCGACGCCCGCCCTGTTCATGCGAACGGGGCTTCGCCAGTTCTTCCGGACGGACCGGCGCCATCCGGCGCTCGTGCTGGAGACTCCCGGCCAAGATCCGGTGGAGAAGGTGTTCATGACGATTGTCACGAACACCACGCCCTGGACCTACTTCGGCGACCGGCCGCTCGAGCCGACGCCCAACGCATCCTTTGAGACCGGCCTCGATGCCTTCTCGCTGCGTCGCCTTGGCACGGTCGGCACGAGCAACAACCTGCGGCGACTGCTGGTCGGCGGCCCGACCCGCAAGGGCGTCTTGCTGCACGACCTGTCCGTCCTCACGCTCCGCACGGCACACCCGATTCCGATCGAGGTCGACGGCGAGTACCTGGGTGAGCACTCCGATCCGGTGCTCTTCTCCGTGCCCGAGGCACTCGCCGTCATCGCTTGACGCCACAGGCGCCCAGCCCTAGGTGTGTCCTAAGCCACAGGTACAAATCACCACCTGGACGAAATTGACGTGGCCCGACCCTTGCGAAGGGCTCGGGCGCCTGATTTAGTCGAGGGCGGAGCGGCGTTCACGGATGAGTTCGTGAACGTGTTCACAAGGGAAATGGTTAAACACGCCCAGATGTGGGTAACGCGGTGTGTACTGTCGCAAGACGGACAGGTTACGGCTTCAACGTTCGACACATATCTGGCGACACGCGACACCCCCACAGGCCCCGACGAGTAGATAAGCGCGGGATTGTCCCGCTGACTGCTGAGGAGATGGACCACATGGACTGGCGCCACCGCGCTGCTTGCCGTGACGAAGACCCCGAGCTCTTCTTCCCGATCGGCAACACCGGCCCAGCCCTTCTCCAGATCGATCAGGCGAAGGCCGTCTGTCGGCGTTGTCCGGTAGCCGAGCCGTGTATCGCGTGGGCGCTTGAGACGGGCCAGGATTCCGGCGTATGGGGTGGCCTGTCTGAAGACGAACGGCGCGCTCTGAAGCGTCGCGGCGCCCGGTTGCGCCCGCAGACCGTCTAGTCCTCCATCAGTCTGACTGCACGGGGATTCGCAGCGTCGCCACCGTGCCACCTCCCGGCCGCTCGCTGACGTCGAGCCGACCGCGAAGATCACCCTCGACCAGCGTCCTGACGATCTGCAGCCCGAGCCTCGGCGATGCCGACATAGAGAACCCGACGGGCAGCCCCTCGCCGTCATCGGCGACCACGATCTCGAGCTCATGCGCAAGGCGTCGGGTCGACACCTCGACCACACCAGAGCGACCGCGCAGGCCGTGTTCAAGAGCGTTTTGAAGCAACTCCGTCAGGACCATCGACAGCGGAGTTGCAAGACCAGCTGGCAACTGGCCGAACGTACCCACACGTCGTGGCAGCGAGCCGGACTCCGCCGCCGAGACCTCGCCCACCATCGCGATCAGGCGATCCGCAACCGGGTCGAAGTCGATCGGACCGTCGAGTGTCTGCGACAGCGTGTCGTGCACCAAAGCAATTGCCCTGACCCGCCGCACCGCCTCCTCGAGCGCGGCCCGCGCCTCCGGGATGTCCAGCCGGCGAGCTTGCAGTCGTAGCAGTGCAGCCACTGTCTGCAGATTGTTCTTGACCCGGTGATGAATCTCGCGAATGGTCGCGTCTTTGCTCACCAGTGCGCGCTCGCGACGCCGCAACTCCGTGACGTCGCGAAGCAGCACCAAGGTGCCGACTCGCTCGCCACCCGGCAGTAACGGAATTGATCGCAGTCGCAAGACAACACCGCGCGCCTCGACCTCGACGTCTGACTCGCGGCCCGACCCACCGCTGACCAGCCAGCTGATCGGCTCATCAACGAGCCCGACGGGCGGCGCGAGCATCGCGGTCGTCTCACCGAGATGGATACCGACGACATCACCGGTGAGCCCGAGTCGGCGGTAGGCCGAAACGGCGTTCGGGCTCGCGTACGTCACCAGCCCGTCGGCGTCCAGGCGAAGCAAACCGTCGCCGGCGCGAGGCGAGCTGTCCGAATCGACCTGCCCGCCGGGAAACGGAAATCGGCCTTCTGCCACCATCCGGGCGAGGTCGGCCGCGCTGGCGAGGTAAGTCAGCTCCAGCCGGCTCGGCGTGCGGGCGGTCGCCAGGTTCGTGTGCCGGGCCACCACGGCGATGACCCGGTCGTCACGCCGAACTGGGATCGTCTCCTCGCGAACCGGAATGCCCTCGCCCCACTCCGGATCACCCTCGCGACAGATGCGACCTTCGCGCCACGCGCGGTCGACAAGGATTCGCTTGCCGTCAGCGATACGCTGGCCGACCTTGTCCTCGACGTACGCCGTTTGTGCCGTCACCGGCCGGATCTGCGCGACCGCGATGAAGCCTGGCGGTTGCGACGTCCGAACCCACAACAGCAAATCGGCGAACGACAGATCCGCGAGGAGCTGCCATTCGCCGACAAGCAGGTGGAGCCAGTCAAGGTCCGCGTCGGCCAGCGACGTGTGGCCCCGGACGAGATCGACCAGATCAGGCACAGCGGGATCTAGTCGCGGGCCGAAGCGACTTAGTCTGGCAGCCGGAGGCCGCTGGTGGTGTCGAACAGGTGCAGCGACTCGGTCTTCGGACGAAGCCCGATGACGTCACCCTTCATCGGCACCTTCGCCGCGTCGGCCGCCCGCACCACGATCGTCTTGCCGCCCTCGATCTGCGGCGTGACGTAGGAGTACGAGTCGGACCCGAGCTCCTCGACGACCTCGACGGTGGCCTGCAGCCCATCGGCCGGTGACACGATGTCCCAGCCTTCAGGCCGGACGCCGATCGTGACCGTGCCGCCGGTGAGTGCAGCTCGCTGCGCGGGGGTCAGTGGCATCACCGTGTGCGAGAGGGTCAAGCCCGCTTCGCTCACTGGCAGGTCGATGAGGTTCATCGCCGGACTGCCCATGAAGCCCGCGACGAACACGTTGACCGGGCGGTCGAACAGATTGCGCGGCGTGTCGCACTGCTGGAGCAAGCCGTCTTTGAGCACCGCGACCCGGTCGCCCATGGTCATGGCCTCGACCTGGTCGTGCGTCACGTAGACGGTCGTGACGCCCAGGCGCCGCTGAAGCGAAGCAATCTGGGTGCGGGTGGCCACGCGAAGCTTGGCGTCAAGGTTCGACAGCGGCTCGTCCATGAGGAACACCTGCGGCTGTCGCACGATCGCGCGACCCATCGCGACTCGCTGGCGCTGACCACCGGAGAGCCGGGCGGGCTTGCGGTCGAGGTAGGGCTCAAGGTCGAGCAGCTTGGCGGCTTCGAGCACCCGCTGCTTGATCTCCGCCTTCGGCCGCTTCTTGATCTTGAGGTGGAAGCCAATGTTCTCGGCGACAGTCATGTGCGGGTACAGCGCGTAGTTCTGGAACACCATCGCAATGTCCCGATCCTTCGGCTGGACGTCGGTGACGTCTCGGTCGCCGATCATGATCTGGCCTTCGTCCACCGCCTCGAGGCCGGCGAGCATGCGCAGCGCCGTCGACTTGCCGGAGCCCGACGGTCCGACCAGGACCATGAACTCACCGTCGTGGATATCCAGGTCAAGCCCGGAGACGGCGGCAATGGAAGTACCCGGATAGATCCGGGTCGCGTGGCGGTATTCGACCTCTGCCATCAGTGGGGCTCCTCGAAGATGTGGCGGTACATGTTCGTCTTACAGTGCTGCAGCCGATCGCACTCCTGCGCGCGATGGTACGTGCGGGTTAGACCATCCTTAACGGAGGGTGTCATTAGTCCCGCACGTCGGCAAGACTAACGGCGTATCTGACCTGACCGGCAGCGGCCCGCAAGACCTCTTCTGCCCGTTTTGTGGAGACTCCGGCCAGCACGGCAACCACCGCGACCTTCGCGCTGCCGCCCGCCTCGTCCAGGACAGCCGCGGCGCGTGCGTCGTCGACCCCAGTTGCCTGGACGACGACGCGCAGCGCCCGGCGGCGAAGCTTGGCGTTGTCGGCGACGGCGTCGATCATCAGATTGCCGTAGGTGCGGCCCAACTTGACCATCACCAGGGTCGAGATCGCGTTGAGCACGCACTTTTGGGCGGTGCCAGCCTTCAGGCGGGTCGACCCAGCAATGATCTCGGCGCCGGTCGCAACCTCGATAGCCAAGTCACTCGCGGCACCGAGTTCCGATCGCACCGTGCACGCAAAACCGATGGTCAGGGATCCTGCGGCGCGCGCTGCGGCGATCCCCCCCAGTACATACGGCGTGCAGCCGCTCGCGCTGATACCGAACACCACGTCGTCCGGGCCTGGGTCAAGGATGCCGACGTCGGCCGCGCCCGCACTTGCGAGGTCCTCGTAGTACTCACGGCCCTCTGTGAAGCCCTCGAGGCCGCCGGCGAGCACGGCAATGACCCGGCCGGGCAGGCCGTAGGAAGGCCCGATCTCGGCGGCGTCGACGGCAGCCATCCGGCCTCCCGTGCCGGCGCCGACGTAGATAAGCCGCCCGCCCACCGTCATCTGGTCCGCGATCGCATCGACGGCGACGGCGATCGAGGCGGCCGCGTCACGCACCACAGCCGCGACATCTCGTTGGTCATCGGCGAACACCCGAACGCTGTCGATCGTGGTCCAAAGATCGAAGTCCGCCAGTTCGGGCCGGGTCGCTTCGGTGCTCAGAGCATCGAACATTGCAGGGTCACCCTCGACAGGCAGCACGCTCGCGGCACCTCCTTGAAGAAACATAGGTGAAAGTATTGGTCTGGACCAATTCCGTGGCAATGCTAGACACTCGGATTGGTCTAGTCCAGAATCGAAGCAAGCGAGTACGCCAGACTCGCCACCGCGGGTTCTCCGCACTGAAAGGATCCGGGTGGCCATCATCTCCGCCCCGCGACTGCTGGTCGAGGGGGCTCTTTTCGGGCCGGGTGCCCTTGTCGTCGACGGCGCACGCATCGTCGATGTCATCGAAGGTCGGCCGCCGGCGTCCATCGACCACGTCGCGCTCGACAGCGGATTGCTCTCCCCCGGCCTCATCGACCTTCAGATCAACGGGTGTCTCGGCGTCGACTTCGTTCGCGCGACCGACGACGAATGGGAGATGGTCGCGCGAGCTTTGCCAAGTGTCGGTGTCACTGCCTTCCAGCCGACCTACATCACCAATCCGATCCCTGCACTGGTCGCCGGGCTGCTTCGATTTGCAGCGGTACGTCATCGTCTTGACGAAGCGGGCGGAGCGCATGCACTCGGCGTCCACGTCGAAGGCCCATTCCTGTCGCCTCGGCGCCGCGGTGTACACGACGTGCGGTTCATGGCCGAACCCGATACAGCCAATCTCGACGCCCTGCTGGCGGATCCCCTGGCGACCGCACAGATCACGACGCTGACGCTTGCTCCCGAGTTGCCAGGGGCGCTTGAGGCGATTCGCCGGCTCGCCGCCGCGGGCATCGTGGTGTCGGTCGGGCATTCCGACGCCACGGGGGCGCAGGTACATGAGGCGGTGCTCGCAGGCGCGCGCATGGTGACGCACATCTTCAATGCGCAACGTGGCTTCGACCACCGCGAGCCCGGCGTGTCAGGGCAAGCCCTGTACGAGCAAGCCGTGACCATCGGCCTCATCGCCGACTTCGAGCATGTTTCCCCCGAAGCGTGCGCCATCACGCTGAATGCGGCGCCGGGCAGGGTCGCACTCGTCACCGACGCAGTCGCTCCCGCGGGCATGCCGCCGGGTACCTACGAGCTCGGTGGCCAGCAGATTGCCATCTCGACCGGCGTGCCACTGGCGCGCAATCTCGACGGGACCGTGGCGGGCGCAGCGACGTTTCTCGACCAGGCCGTTCGCAACCTGGTCGGCTTCGGCCGCGATATCGCCGAGGTGCTCTCGGCCGCGACCACAGTGCCTGCGGATGCGGTGCAGCGGCCTGACCTGGGTCGGCTGTTGCCCGGTGCGCACGCCGACATCGTGTGGTGGGACGACGACTTGCAGCCGGCACGTACGTGGGTCGACGGGGTGCAGGTCTACGACGCAGCTACGTCCCGTACAGCTACCGCGGTCGCCACCGAATCGCTGGGGTAACTACCGAATCGCTGGGGTAACTACCGGGTCGCTGCGATAGCTACCAGGTCGCTGCGATAGCTACCAGGTCGTGGTGACCTTGAGCAGCCCGCGCGGCGCGTCGGGATCGAAGCCACGCATGACCGCAAGCTCACGAGCGAGCATCTGGAGCGGAACGATTTCGACCAGGGGCGACAGCTCCTCGGGCAACCCGGCGGGCAATCGCAACGCGGCCTTCTGCGAAGCCGAATCACGCAACCCCGACCCGACGATCGCCAGGGACGTCTCGAGGTCGGCAAGCCGATCGAGCACGGGTTGCATCGCCGTCCCGCCGACGCCGTCGGCCGCGATCGCTATGACGGCACTGTCGCGCTGCAGCATCGCCATCGGGCCGTGCAACAAGTCGGCGCCGGAGAATGCCTGGGCGGACATGTAACTGGTCTCCATGAGCTTCAGGGCTGCCTCGCGCGCGGTCGGATACGAGTAGCCGCGACCCGTCACCACCAACCGCTCAACGCCCTCGAATCGCCGCGCGACAGCGGCGACCTGCTCGGTGTCACTCACCAGCACTCGGGCCGCCTCGACGATGCTGCGGGCTTGCGAGCCGTCGCCGCCGCGCAGGGCGTCGACGAGCAGGTACAGCGACAGCAACTCCGCGGTGTAGCTCTTGGTCGCGGCCACTGCCTGTTCCGGGCCGGCGAGCACATCGATGTGCAACCGCGCCGCGCTGGCCAGGGCAGAGGCCGGCGCGTTCGTGACGGCGAGCGTCAGGGCTCCACATTGACCGGCTGTCGCCAGCGACTCGACCAGGTCGGGCGATCCCCCTGACTGGCTGACTGCGACAAACAGGACATCGCGCAGATCCGGACGCGCGTCGTAGGCCGTCATGGTCGACGGTGAGGCGAGGCCAGCAGGGAGGCCAAGAACGATCTCGACGAGATATTTGGCGTAGAGGGCAGCGTGGTCGCTCGTGCCGCGCGCCGCCAGCACCACGAATCTGATTCCAGCAGCCGCCACCTCCGCCGCCACGGTGCCGATGTCTGCGCGCCCGTGCTCAAGGACCCGGTCGAAGACCACCGGCTGTTCGGCGATCTCGCGCGCCATCAGTTCACCGGCACCGGCCATTAGATACTCCTCGCTGTGCCGTGATCGGATCGTCGATGATGCCGCATCGCCAGGTCGACGGCGCCGAACTCAGGGGCGCGGGCCGCGGTCTCTGCTCCGGTAGCCGAGACGAATCGGCTTCGTACATAAGGACTGCTGAAGACACCGCCGTGCATGGCGACCGGCAGCTCGTCCCCATCTCGCCCAGTGCCTAACTGCCTACGCAGGACCTTCGCGAGGGCTACGAGGTAGTCGCAACCCACGTCGAGGATCGCGGTCATGACCGGGTCGTCGTCCAGCGCCATGACTGTGCGTGCAAGCCGGGTCAAGAGTTGACGATCCGCGGGATCGCGGTAGATGAGCCGCACGATCGCGTCGAAGTCGAGCCCGTACTCGCCTGTCACCGCGAACTCGAGTGCCTCGCTCTTGGGCCCACTGCCGTCGTGAGAGCGCAACGCAGCGCGCAAAGCCTTGCTGGCGTACCAATACGCGCTTCCTTCGTCACCGACGAGAAACCCGTAACCGCCGGCGCGAGCAGTCTTTCCGTCGCCGCTCTGCCCACGAGCATTCGAACCCGTACCCGCAATGACAATGACGCCCGGCCCCGCCCCAAACGCGCCGACCAGCGCGGCCTCAGTGTCATCGACAACGACGACATCGACGCCAGTCGCTGCGGTCAAACGTGCGGCCATGTCTGCCGCGTGCTCGGGGCCGCGCAGTCCTGCAAGCCCAAGGCCCGCAACACCGGCGCCCGACACCGTGATCAAGGCCGCCAACCGTTCGAACGCGTCGGCCTGCAACAACACGTTCAGTGGAGGTTCGTCAAAGCGGGAGAGAACACGACCGTCCTCCATCAGGACAGCGCGCGTTGCGGATCCTCCGGCATCGACCCCAAGCACCGGTAGTCCTGACACCC
>DASRZB010000397.1:0-2392 GCA_035653855.1 Acidothermaceae bacterium
TTCTCCTTCTGCGTCGCAGCCGCGACGCGGCTGCCTCGATTTCATTGACAGCGCCCACAGTGGCGGACGCGTGCTGAGGCTGCGCTGAGACGACCTGAGAGGGTTCTTGGGTTCGGTCCTGTGCGCCTGCGAGGCTCGCCTCGAGCGGAAGATCGATGACCAGTGCGACTCCGGGTCCGCCGGCGGGCGGATCGGTGATCGTGACGTCGCCGCCGTGCGCTCGCACGATCTCGCGGCTTATCGCGAGGCCGAGCCCGTTGCCGCCACTGGGGCGGTCGCGAGCGGCGTCGAGCCGGGTGAAGCGATCGAATACGCGTGCACGGTCGTCAGGCGCGATCCCGGGACCGTCGTCGACCACCGTGACGCGCGCCCTGCCCCTGTCGACCCGAAGGTCAAGCCTGATCTGGGTTGCGGCGTGCCGCGTCGCGTTGTCGCCGAGGTTGCGTAGGGCCCGCTCGAGCCGCAACGCACTGCCGCGGACTCGAGCGGGCTGGTGTATCTCGACCGCAATCTTCTTCGCGCCGCTGCCGTGCAACCGCGCCGCCTCGGCGAGCACGAGCTCGTCGAGGTCGACGTCGTCCGCGCCACGCGGCAACCCGCGCTCGTCGGCGTGCGCCAGCAGCAGGAGGTCCTCGACGAGATCGCCAAGGCGGCGGGCTTCGTCGTTCACTTCAATCAGCGTGCGCGACCAGTCGGTGGATTCCGGGTGCGCCAGCGCGACCTCGGCTTGGGCACGAATCGTCGCAAGCGGGCCACGCAGCTCGTGTGATGCGTCAGCGACGAAGCCACGTTGAGCGACGCTCGCGGCCTCGAGCCGGTCAAGCATCTGGTTCATCGTCCGCGCGAGCCGGGCAACCTCGTCCCTGCTCAGTGGTTGCGGCACCCGCGCCGCGAGGTCAGTCCCCCCGATACCGGCCACGCGGTGCCGAATCGCCTCGACTGGGCGCAACGTCCGACCGGTCGACACCCAGGTCACCAGGGCAACCACGGCGAGTAGAGCGGGCAGGCCGACCATCAGGGCGAACCAGAGAGTGGCCATCGTGCGATCGACGCCCGCGAGCGACGTCGCGACGTAGACGACGTAGGTGCCTCGAGCGGTCGGAACACTGAGCGCGGAAACGCGGAAGCGCTCATTGTTGGTACCGATCGGCACGTCCGACACTGTGGTGGTACGCAGCGCGCCGCCGATGGGGCTCTTGCTGGCAAGCGGCGGTTCGCCCTCGATGTTGCCGCTCGCCGCTACGACGTGGCCACGGGGATCGAGGACCTGGACGACACTGGCCTGTTCCCCGCTGCTCGGCACAGTGGCCGGGAGACGGTTTGCCTGAACGAGGGCGCCGACGTCGCGGGCACGCAGCGCGCCTGCTTCATCGATGCCGCGCACCAGCGAGCGGTGGATGAACGACCCCATCACGACGCCGCCGACGCCGAGCACGACTGCGACCACGACGGTGGCCGTCAGGGTCGTGCGCAGCCGGACGCCGACCGGCCGCGGGCGCCAACGGCGCAAGGCAGATAAGACCCCCGACCGCGTCATCGTTAGTGGGCTCTCGGCAAAATCTCGTCACCGAGCCGGTACCCCGCGCCGCGAACGGTCTCGATCGTGTGAAGGCCGAAGGGTTCGTCGAGCTTGCGACGCAGGTATCCGATGTAGACCTCCACCACGTTGAGCGCTCCGTCGAAGGCGACGTCCCACACGTGCTCAACGATGTCGCTCTTACTGACGACCTCCCCCTTGTGGCGGACGAGGTACTCGGCCAGCGCGAACTCACGTGTCGTTAGCCGGACCTCGACGTCGCCACGCCAGCAGCGCCGCGACGCAGGGTCGAGGCGCAGTGTCCCCGTCGTCAAGATGGGCGCGGTGCTGACAGGCCCCCGGCGAAGCAGTGCACGTAGCCGTGCAACGAGCACTAAGAATGAGAACGGCTTGGCCATGTAGTCGTCAGCGCCAAGGTCGAGCCCATCCGCCTCATCGAATTCGCCGTCCTTGGCCGTGAGCATCAGCACCGGCGTACGCGAACCGGCCGCCCGCAGTCTGCGGCAAACGTCGTAGCCGCTCAACGCCGGCAACATGATGTCGAGAATGATCACGTCGTAGCCGAACTCACTCGCCCGCCACAGACCTTCGCGGCCGTCGTATGCCACGTCGGCGGTGAATCCCTCGGCCAGTAGGCCGCGCTGCAACGCGGCCGCAAGCGCGACTTCGTCTTCTACGATCAGAACCCGCATGCCACCACCGCCCTGCACCGGGACCTCCTTCGCTAACCCGTCCAGGGTGCGCAGTGAACGCTGTGAGCAACCTGAGAACAGGCCGCGCCCGGTCTCACGTTGGCTTTACTGCCGCGCGCCCCCGTCCTGGGGGGTCTATCCCTCGTGGTGGGATGTTCGTGCG
>DASRZB010000398.1:0-7766 GCA_035653855.1 Acidothermaceae bacterium
CGGACAGCGATCATGTGGCGACTGTTAGCCCCTATAGAGTCCCTTGTACCCCAATTTCGCTACTCGGAGTGACCGTCTCGTAACGACCACCCCGACTTTTTTGTCCGCAAGACAACTAACCTGCGCCAAACGCAGACGAGACGACACCTCCGCGTGTACACACATCTGTAAGGGGTCCCGCGAAAGCAATTCGCAGCACCGCGTCCCGCAGAAAGGCACATCACAGTGGAGAACCGTGACCGGCTCCTGACACCCGGAGAGGTTGCCAGCTTGTTTCGGGTCGACCCGAAGACAGTGACACGCTGGGCAGCTTCCGGCCGGATCGGCAGCATCCGCACGCCCGGTGGCCATCGACGTTTCCGGGAATCCGAAGTTCGCGCCCTCTTGCGCGGCGACTCCGATCTCGACTCGATCGGATCGCTTGCACTGGAAGCCTCCGAGGGCTGACCTTCGGGCCTGAGCCCTGACGTTCGGGAAGGGGTGGGCTTAGCTGCCCAGCCGTCCGTCCCAGCGCGCGAACAGATCGTGCTCGATGCCCAGAACGTCGAGGACTTTGCCTGCGACGAAGTCGACCATCTGCTGCATGTTCTTGGGCTTGCTGTAGAAGGCCGGACTCGCAGGCAGCACCACCGCACCGGCCGCATCGAGGGTGACCAGATGCCGCAGGGTCGCACCAGTCAAGGGCGTCTCACGCGGGACGACGATCAGCGGGCGTCGTTCCTTCAGCGTGACGTCTGCGGCTCGCTGCAGCAGATCTTTCGACAACCCGATCGCGATCCCCGCGACCGACGCGGTGCTGGCAGGCACCACCACCATGCCGCGCGTGATGTACGAGCCGCTCGAAGGGCCGGCCGCGAGATCGCCGGGTGACCAGAAATGCACGTGCTCGAAGTCTGCAGTGTGCGGAGTCGGCAGATCGGCGTCGAGCTGTGACGTCAGCCACGCCTGAAGGCTGTCGGAGTCGTCGTGCCACGCGACGCCGGTTTCATCGAGCAGGGTCAGCCGCGCGGCCCGCGAGACGACGAGGTCGATGTATTGCCCGGCGTCCAGCAGTGCGCGCAAAACCGCTGCGGCGTAAGGGGTTCCGCTAGCACCACTGACGCCGACGACCCACGGCACCCGCGCTGCGCCAGTCACTCTCACGCCGGTCATCCCCGAAGGCCGCGCGAGATCAAGTCGGCGACCGCGAAACAGAACAACCCGATGCCGACGAAGCCGTTCACCGTGAAGAACGCACGGTTGACCTTCGAGAGGTCGTCCGGCTTCACCAGATGCTGCTCATAGGCGAGCGCGACTGCCGCGGCCGCAACGCCCGTCGTCCATGTCCAACCGAGATGGGCCAACACGCCGAACCACAACAGCAGCAAGACGGTCGCGTAGTGCGCGACGCGCGAGAAGGCGAGGGCCACCTGCGGCCCGAACCGCGCGGGCAACGACTTCACGCCGATCTCGCGGTCGATCCGGTAGTCCTGAAGCGCGTAGATGATGTCGAAGCCGCCGATCCAGCAACCGACCGCAAGTCCTAACACCACGGCAGGCCATGACCACCGACCGGTAACGGCGAGCCACGCGCCGATCGGACCGATCGTCTGCGCGAGGCCGAGCACCGCGTGCGGCGCCCAGGTGACCCGCTTGGCATAGGGGTAGGCGGCCAGCACGATCGCAGCAACCGGCGCGAGGAAGAAGCACACGCGGTTGAGCGCGCCCGCCGCAACCATCAGAACGACTAGCGCAACGATCGCGCCCGCCCACGCCGTCCGCAGACTGACAACACCGGTGACGAGTTCGCGGCTCTGGGTTCGCGGGTTGCGTGCATCGATGTGGCGGTCGACGATCCGGTTGACCGCCATCGCGAAGGTGCGTGCGCCGACCATCGCAATCGTGACGAGTGCCAGTTGCCGCCAGTGCATGTGGTCGTTCACACTCGCCATCGCCGTCAACGCGGCGATGTAAGCGAACGGCAACGCGAATACCGAGTGCTCGAACCGCACGAGGTCGAGGAATGCCTTGACCCTGCCGGGCGTGCGGGCAGCTGGGGTCAGCGACGCGGTAGTCGTGCTCACGAGATGCCGAACTCCTTCCAGCGCGCCGTTACACGCTCGATGACCGCGGGATCCTGCGTGATCATCTCCGGCCAACCGCGGGTGTAGCCCTCGGTCGGCAACTTCCCTGTCGCGTCGATGCCAACCTTGCCGCCCCAGAACTGCTGGTAGCTGGCGTGGTCGAGGTGGTCGACCGGACCGACGGACTGCACCATGTCGTGGGTGTAGTCGACGTTGCCAAGTGCGCGCCAGGCAACTTGCGAGTAATCATGAACATCGCAGTCGGCGTCGACTACGACGATCAGCTTCGCGAGCGACAGCATGCCCGCGCCCCAGATCGCATGCATCACCTTGTGGGCATGCTTGGGAAAGCGCTTGTCGATGCTGACAATCACGCAGTTGTGGAAGACACCCTCGATCGGCATGTCCATGTCGACGATGTCAGGGATCAGCAGCTTCACGAGCGGCAGGAAGATCCGCTCGGTCGCCTTGCCCATCGGCCCGTCCTCGGCCGGCGGTCGACCGACCACGATGCTCTGGAACACCGGCTTCTTCTGCATCGTCATGCAGTCGATCGTCAAAGCCGGAAATGGCTCGACCGGCGTGTAAAAACCGGTGTGGTCGCCGAACGGACCCTCCGGCCGTCGCTCCCCCGGCTCGAGCCAACCTTCAAGAACGACTTGGGCGTCGGCCGGCACTTGCAGTGGCACGGTCATGCAGTCGACCATCTCCACCCGCTCCTGCCGCACGAAGCCCGCGAACAGGTACTCGTCGATGTCACTGGGCAACGGCGCGGAGGCTGCGTACGTGACCACCGGGTCGCAACCGAAGGCGATCGCCACCGGCAGCCGCTCGCCGCGGCGCTCGGCGACGGCGTGATGGGCGTTGGAATCCTTGTGGATCTGCCAATGCATCGCCACAGTGCGCGCGTCGTGCCGCTGCAACCGGTAGAGCCCGAGGTTGCGCTGACCAGTCTCCGGGTGCTTCGTGTGCGTGAGGCCGAGGTTGAAATACGAACCGCCGTCATCGGGCCAGGTGTGCAGGGCGGGCAAGGACATCAGGTCGACCTTGTCGCCCTTCACCACAACGTCCTGGCAGTCGCCTTTTCGTACGGTCTTCGGCGGGACGTCGCGCAGCTGGCCCAGCTTGCTCATCGCATCCTTGAGACCGGCGAAGCCCTTCGGCAACTCGGGCTTGAGCAGGGCGCCGATGCGGGCGCCGATCTCGTCGAGGTCGTCGACACCCAGCGCTTTGGCCATCCGGGCGGCGGTGCCGAACACGTTCATCGCCAGCGGCAACTTGGAGCCTTTGACGTTCTCGAACAGCAACGCAGGCCCGCCAGCGCGCACGACCCGGTCGACAATCTCGGTGATCTCGAGATACGGATCAACCTGCGCCTTGACGCGCACGAGGTCGCCGTCCTTCTCCAGGCGCTCGAGGAACTCGGGCAGATCGGCGAAGCTCATAGATCAAGTATCGCGGGTCGCCTTGGGTCGCTGCCGTTCAGGCCATTCAGCCGGACGGCGACGGGGTGGCCGGCCCTCGGTCGGCGGCAACACCAGGGCGTCAACGGCACTGCCGAAATCGCCACCGGTGAGCAGGAAAGGGGCAGCAAATCCACAGGATGTCGGCATGATGGCCGGGCTACACGCCGGCGTAGGAGTGCATGCCGCTGATGAAGATATTCACGATGAAGAAGTTGAACAGGATCGACGTGAACCCAAGCATCGCGATGTAGGCAGCCTTGCGCCCGCGCCAGCCGGCCGTCGCACGAGCGTGCAGGTAACCGGCGTAGATCACCCACGTGATGAACGCCCAGGTCTCCTTCGGGTCCCACTGCCAGTAGTGGCCCCACGCATACTCAGCCCAGATCGCACCGGCGATGACCGCGAACGTCCAGACCGGGAACGCGAAAGCGTAGGCACGGTAGGCAGTGCGGTCGAGAACGGCCGGCGACGGCATGATCCTGGCCAGCCCCGAGAACCGTACCGGGCGGCCAGCAGCCGTCGCGGTTTCGTAGTGATCGGCGACGAGGAACATCGTCGTTGCAGCTGTCGCGACCGTGAAAACTCCGGACGCGATGATGGCCGCGGTCACGTGGATCGCCAGCCAGTACGAGTGCAGCGCGGGCACCAGCGGCGCCGGAGCGACGTACAGCACCAACACGGCGAGGCCCAGGGCCAGCACCACGGGTGTCATGACGAACACGCCGAGGTAACGCGCCGGCTGCCGCATCATGATCACTAAGAACGCGGTCACTGCGGTGAAGGTCAGCGCCAGCGTGAACTCGTACATGTTGCCCCAGGGCAACCTGTGCACCGAGACGCCGCGGCTGACAATGGCGCCGAGATGCAACAGCCACCCGACGACGGTGACGGCGATCGCGAATTGACCGGCGTGCGCCGAAATGAACGAAGCACGGCTGGGTGGCGGAGGCGGCGGCGCGGTCGGAGCGGCGACGCCGTCGGCACGGGACGCTCCCCCGACAAGAGCAGGGACGCGGACGTCGAGGCACGCCGCTTTGTCGTCCGGCAATAGCGGTGCGTGGTTGCCGAAGGCGGAGTCGATTGCGTAGCCGAGGAACCCCAGGGAGTAAGCCGCGATGCCGCCCGCAATCAGTTCGTTCGACAACCTGGCAAGGCCGACATCGACGCCCACGGTTCAGTCCTCCCGAAGCTGTTCGACGGGCTCGTCCACTACGGGGGGCAAGACCCGCTGGAGAGCCGCGACCATGTCGGCGAATTCCTCGTCGAACCCACCGCTTGCGTCAGTTCTGGTCAGGCCACCGACCTCGACCAAGGTACGCCCTGGGTGTTCGTGATCTTGAAGCACCGCCCTCACCCAGAACCGGCGGCGGCGCACCCGCAATGACAGCAGCAAGCCAGCGACCATGAAACCCACAGACACCAAGACGACGCCCTTGCCAGGGTCGCGGCTGATCTGGAACGTCGCCCATTGGTCGAAGCCGACGAACGTCACGCTGCCCTGCCCGTTGGGCAACGTCAGAGTCTGGCCCGGCGCGAGTTGGGTGGTCGCCAGGAGCTTCATCTTCGACGTGTCGAGCGTGTACACCGACTGCGGGACGCCGCTGTCGAGGCCGAGGTTCCCGGCAAAGACTCCGATCACCGCAAGAGGGTTGTCGGGTGCGGGGAACACGGAGATCGGCCGGCCGCTTGGATCATCGACCGCCGACGGCAGGAAGAAGCCGGTGATGCCAAGCTGCTGCGGCACGGCATCGGGCAGTTTCACGACACCCTGCGACTCGAAGGTGCTGCCCTGCGGCAGGAACGGTGTGACCTGGTCAAAGACCTGCCCCGACCCGTCCGTCACCCGAAAGTGCGGCGCGTAGCCGTGGCCGACGAGATAGACGTTCGCGCCACCCGTGCTGAGGGGGTGGTTCACGGTGATGTCGTCGGTGCGAAGCGGCGCGCTCGGGTTCGGCTGCCAGGTGATGTGCGCGTCGAAGCTGTTCGCCGCTCCGCGCGTCGCACCAGTGCGCTCGTAGGTGGCGTCGAACGAGTTCAGAGTGAACGAGAACGGTGGCAGGCTCGTCCGGTTCACCAGGTCGCCTAACTTCAGCTCGTCATAGGCAATCGCGGTATCAGAGAACCCGGTGTGTTCCGTCACAAGCACGGTGCCAGTGAAGCCGAAGTTCGACGAGACCGCGATGCCCACCAACACCACGAGCAGCGACAGATGGAAGACCAGGTTGCCGGTCTCGCGCAGGTGCCCCTTCTCCGCAGCGACGCTCGTGGATGCAGCGTCCACCCGAAATCTCTTCGAACGAAGCAAGCCGTACGACGCGGCAACGACTTCGCCTGCGGGCACTTCCGTCGTCCAACTCGTGAAATACGGCAATCGGCCAAGGTTGCGTGGCGCAACTGGCGGCCGGGCACGCATCGCGCGAATGTGGCGGCGACTGCGAGGGATGACGCAACCGGCGAGGGAAATGAACAGCAACAAGTAGACGGCCGCGAACCACGGCGAGCCGAAAACGTCGAAGCCACCGATCGCGTTGATGATCGGGGCGAGACTTGGGTGCGCGACGTAGTACTGACGCACCCGCAGCGGACTGCTCGCGTGCTGCGGAAGCACACTTCCCGGTACTGCCGCGAGGGCGAGCAGGAACAGCAGGATCAGCGCCGTCCGCATGGACGTCAGCGAGTACCAAGCCCACCGCAACCAGCCCAGCACCGACGTCGCCGTCGAACGTCCGCCACGTTGACGAGTGCCGAGGTCGTCTTGCTCGACTGGTTCCTCGCGGTCGAGCGGCGCGGTGTCGAGTTTCGAGGCGGCTGCGACATCGTCGACGTCGGTGGGGATTTCACTCATGTCACACCGCCGGCACGTAGCCGCTGATCGTCGACTGCAGATCGCCGACCAAGGTGTGCCACGCACCAGTGACCAGGAGTACGCCGACGATGATCAGCATCGCACCGCCGATTCTGGTGACCAATGCGTAGTGGCGTTTCACGACACCGAGGACGCCCACTGCGCGACGAAACGCAAGCGCCGTGGCGATGAACGGCAGGCCGAGACCAAGGCAATAGGCAAACGTGAGCAACGCACCCTGTGTCGCACTAGATCCTTGAAACGCAAGACTCTGCACCGCACCCAACGTCGGGCCGATGCACGGCGTCCAGCCGACTCCGAACATGAACCCCAGAACCGGCGCGCCGGCGATTCCGGCGGCTGGCACCCGGTGGAATCGAGCCTCACGCTGCAACCCCGGGATCAGACCCATAAACACGAGTCCGAGAACAATGATGACAACGCCAAGGATGCGATCGATCAGCACGGTGTGCGCGCGAATGTTTGCTCCCGCGTATCCGAAGAGCGCTCCGGAGATGACGAACACGACGGAGAACCCGAGCACGAATAACAATGCGCCGGCCAGTACGCGACCGCGGCCGCTCCCTCGCGCGTCGTCGATGTCTGCGCCGCTCAGTCCAGTGATGTAGGAGAGGTAACCGGGCACCAGCGGCACGACGCAGGGAGACAGGAACGACACGACGCCGGCGATCAGCGCCAGGGGCAGTGCGAGCAGGAGCGGGCCGGTCAACACCGTGTGTTGAAAGGAGCTACCAATCGACGCGACCACGGTCATGTCGACGCCTGCGCTGCTACCTGTTTCACGACGGTCAGCAACTGCGTGTAGGTCATCTCGCCAAGGCCGCGTGCAGCAATGCGACCTTGCCGATCGATCACGATCGTTGTCGGCGGTGTCTCAACACCGGTACGGCGAAAGTCGAGTGCGATGCGCGATGCCTGGTCGGAGAAACTCGGATAGTCGATGTGGTGAGTCGTCTCGAAATGAACGCCGTCCGAGACGCCGTTCTCTCTGATGTCAACGCCGACAAACTGCACCCCCGATGCTCGGGTGTCGGTGTACACCTGCTCGAGTGCGGCCGCCTCGCTGCGACACGGCGGGCACCACGACGCCCAGAAGTTGAGCACGACCACCTTGCCGGCAAACTGCGACAACGCCAGCGGCTGACCCCCGAGATCGGTACCCGAGACAGTCGGTGCCAGCTTGCGATGGCTAGCCGCATAGACAGTCATGACGCCGACGCCGTTGAGCGCGACGTAGTTGGTTTGCTGATCGTTGGTCGCCGACGCGGTCGTCGAGCACCCGCTCAGACCGAACGCGATGGCAAGCGCGATGGGCGCCGCGATCATGCGAAACGCATGCACGTCAAGCCCCCGCGACCTGTCCGACACCGG
>DASRZB010000399.1:0-3748 GCA_035653855.1 Acidothermaceae bacterium
TGCGAGGGCATGGGCAAGGTATCCGATTTCGACCTGACGCAGCTGTACGACGACAGCAAGTCACTGAACGAGGGCGCGCTCACCATCCCGGGCTACAGCGTGGACGGCTGGTACGGCCGGATCTTCAGCGGCTGCGGTTTCTTCGACCCGGACAAGCCGATCCGCAAGTTCACCAAAAAGGAACTGCGCGACCTGCTCTACAAGGAGCCCACCAGGATCAAGGTCGATAACATCAATCTGACGTTTGAGGGGCTGATCCCGAGAATCCAGAAGTCGTTCCTCTCCAAAGACATCGACGCGCTGCAGCCGCATATTCGTGCCTTCGTCGAGCGGGCAATCACCTTCAGCACCTGTCCCGACTGCCGCGGCACTCGGCTCAGCGACGCGGCTCGGTCGTCGAAGATCGCGGGGATCAATATCGCTGACGCCTGCGCGATGCAGATCAGCGACCTGGCCGAATGGGTCCACGGCCTCGCTGAGCCGTCGGTGGCGCCGCTGCTCGCGGCGTTGCGGCAGATCCTCGACTCGTTCGTCGAGATCGGGCTGGGCTACCTCTCGCTCGACCGGCCGTCGGGCACACTGTCGGGTGGCGAAGCGCAGCGGGTCAAGATGATCCGCCACCTCGGCTCCTCGCTCACCGACATCACCTACGTCTTCGATGAGCCGACCGCGGGACTGCACCCCCATGACATCCAGCGGATGAACGATCTGCTGTTACGGCTGCGGGACAAGGGCAACACGGTGCTCGTCGTGGAGCACAAGCCGGAAACGATCGCGATCGCCGACCACGTCGTCGACCTCGGCCCCGGCGCCGGTACGGCGGGCGGCAACGTCTGCTTCGAGGGCACCGTCGATGGGCTGCGAGCGAGCGGCACCATCACCGGTCGCCACCTGGGCGACCGCGCCGCCCTCAAGGAGACGGTGCGGAAGCCCTCCGGCACGCTGGAGATCCGCGGCGCGACGACGCACAACCTGCGCGAGGTCAACGTCGACATCCCGCTCGGAATCCTTGTTGTCGTCACCGGCGTCGCTGGTTCGGGCAAGAGCTCGCTCGTGCACGGTTCGATCCCGGCCGGCGCAGGTGTCGTGTCGATCGATCAGTCGCCGATCCGCGGCTCGCGACGGAGTAACCCGGCGACGTATACCGGACTGCTCGACCCGATCCGCAAGGCGTTCGCGAAAGCCAACGGCGTGAAGCCGGCGCTGTTCAGCGCCAACTCCGAAGGCGCCTGCCCGGCATGCAACGGCAGCGGCGTCATCTATACCGACCTGGCGGTGATGGCGGGCGTCGCCACGGTCTGTGAGGAGTGCGAGGGGAAGCGGTTCCAGTCGTCGGTGTTGGAGTACACCTTCGGCGGGCGCAACATCAGCGAAGTGCTCGCGATGTCGGTGGCCGAGGCCCGGGAGTTCTTTGGCGCTGGTGAGGCGCGTTTACCAGCCGCACACGCCATTCTCGACCGGCTCGCCGACGTCGGACTCGGCTACCTCAGCCTCGGCCAGCCGCTCACGACACTCTCCGGCGGCGAACGGCAGCGGCTCAAGCTGGCCACCCACATGGCTGAAAAAGGCGACGTCTACGTCCTCGACGAGGTGACCACTGGCCTGCACCTCGCCGACGTCGAGCAACTGCTCGGCCTGCTCGACCGGCTCGTCGACTCCGGCAAGTCCGTCATCGCCATCGCACACCACCAGGCGGTCATGGCGCACGCCGACTGGATCATTGACCTCGGCCCGGGCGCCGGTCACGACGGTGGCCGCATCGTCTTCGAAGGCCCGCCCGCAGACCTCGTCGCGGCTCGCACCACCCTCACCGGCGAGCACCTCGCGGCCTACGTTGGCCGCTGACCGGGACCCTTGCGCTATCAGTCGCGATCCAGCGCTGCCCGAATCTGGCTTAGCAAGTCTATGCCCATTTTGCGCCCGTTCGGGAATTGGTCGTTTCGATCCCAGCGCCACGCCGCTACCATCGCCAGCATCAAAGCCTGGCAGTCGCCAAGCAAGTCTCGATCCGCGCCCGGATAGTGCTCGCGTACCTCTTCGGGCACATCCGCGACATCGAACTCGACAGGCCCTCGGCAACAGGTCTCGAAGTCTATGAACAGTAGCCCGCTCTTCGTCTTGAGCAAGTTCCCTGGGTGTGGCTCGCCGTGCAATAGCTGCTCAGCGGCGCCCCGCTCACCGATCGCCCACCTCAGCTCTCGCAACGTGTTCTTCAGAAGCTCCCGGTCCGCATCCAAGAGTTCCGGAGTGCGGTCGCGGTTGCCAACCAGCCACTGCGCCTCCGCGATTCGATCCGTGAAATGCGGAGCAGGGAGATCGATGTCCCGCATGCCAGCATGCAGCCGCTCCAGCGCCTGCGCATACTCGACTGGCGCAACGTCTGGGGGCGATTCAGGCTCGTAATAAGTCCACATGTTGATTACGAAACCGTCACGCATGTAGACGCGTGGCGCGACTCGAGGTTCAAGCGCCGCCACCGGGCAATCGGTTTCGGCAAGCCGACGAGCGACCTCGACTTCGAACTCTGCGTTCGCCTGGTACGCCATAGGTGCGATCCGGGCAACGACGTCACAAGGGAGCAAACGCACGGTGAGCCGGTTCGAGTCTTGTAGAACGACCGCGTCGTCGACCCTCAGTCCAAAGGCTGATGCACTTGACTTTGCCGCACCCACCGCGAGCCGAACTTGTCCCGTCTGCATCGTCGTAGTGCCCCTCGTTCATTCGCGCCCGAAAGTTTGAACGCGTCGCCGGACGTCATCGAGCACCACCAGGCGGTGATGGCACATGCACTGACCTCGTCGCGGATGGAGCTGCCCGCTCCACCCGCACCGTCAACCATTTCGCGCCCTACGTCGGCCCGTGTTCGCCGCCGACATCGTGAGACGAAGCAACACATTTGATTCGACCTCGTTCCCCGACCGTGAACCGCCGTATGTCGTCGACGGACGCGGCGCGGTCTGGTGCCGCCGTCGCGCGCTCCTTAATCAGTTGGTCTAGACGCACCGTATCTGTCGCACTCTTATTTTCCTTTCCACATCGCTTGGAGTGTTTGGTAGCTGAGCAGGATGATTCCTTCCTGCATGATGATCGAGCGGGCTTCGGGGGAGACTGCAAAGTCGAAGTCGGCCTGGCGCACCACCCAGTCGTCCGGCTCGATCGCCCGTAATTCGGGCGTGCCAAGACCGGGATGCACAGCCCACTCGCTTAACCCCGCCGGAAGGTCGTGTAGCAATTGGGCGAACCGCGACGGTTTGGTGGCGGAGTCGATGTCGAAGCTGTCCAGGAAGTCGTAGTCGTTGGTGGGCAGGCCGTGCCGCTGCACGTTGTCAATGAGATGTCGGCCTCGAACCCGCAGGGCTAGGCCGTATTCCCTCGCCAGTCCGAACATCAGATCCAAGATCTCAGGCCAGCGGTGGATGCGGATGGAATGCCAGTCCAGGTGAGAAGGTTGAAGACCCGCCGCGAGAACCGTGTCGATCTGGGCCCGGAACTCGACGGCTAACTCGTCCAGCCGAGCACGAGCAAAAAACTCGTCCATGCGATCCCAGTTGTAGAAATGGCCCGTCTCGTCCACCAGGGAGGACACGCGGTCTCGGGAACTGATTGGCTTCCAACGATAGTTGAGGCTGTCGCCCACCGCAGTCAGGTGAACGCCGAACGGGATGTCGGGATGAGCGGCCAGCCACTGCATCGCGTAGAGGGCCCAGGCACACGGAACCATTAAAGTCGTGGATGTGACTACCCCTGC
>DASRZB010000400.1:0-2500 GCA_035653855.1 Acidothermaceae bacterium
GCGACCGAAGTCGCCCGGGCGACGCAGCTTGCGCCGCGCGGGCAAGCTGCCGGTGCCAGCGGTCACCGCCGCCGAGCATCCCGCCACGGCCCACGATTCGACAAGTGTCCGGAAGCGCATCGAGCGTCGGTTTGAGCGCACATCGTTCATGGGCTGGCTAGCTGTCGTTGCCGTCGTCCTTGCTCTCGTCGGGATTCCGCTAGCAGCGATCGGTGATGTTCCGGTGGTCGGCGGTTGGTTGCACCTGTCTGAGCACAACACGTCTGACGCCGGTCCTGGGACACCGGCGGCTTCGCCGTCGCTTGCGACGCCGCCCGCCGGAAGCGTGGCGCCCACGTCGGCTTCACACGCGACACCTACGCCGTCAACGAAGCAGGCCCTTGGCGAACCGATTTCGATTGCGGATACATGCGGTCCGCCGACAGGGTTGGGCGCGCCGGCGTTACCTACAGCGCAAATATGCGTCATCTACTGGTGTCGCGGCGACGTCTTGACCCTCGCCGACGAAGTCGACCCCTCAAACATCCAAGTGAAGATCCGGCCCCGGATTCTAAACAACAGCACCGCGCCGCTCGACATTTCGATCAGCAGGCCTTCGAGGCTGCGTCTGCTTGTACAAGGCAGTTCGATACCCACGCTATGGTCACCGCCACCGGCAACGAAAAGAGCTGGTGACAAGCCCGTACTCGTCACCTACGACGGCCAGCAATACTGGGGTCTACCCCCTAATGTCCCCGGCGACGCAGTCGGCACCACCGACGGCCAGATGTTCACAGGCTTCGCCACCTTCTGGGACGGCAAAGCGCTTGGGCCCGGTCAGTCCTACTTCAAGCCAGTTCGCTACACCGGCGCAGGGGACGCCATTCGTGAGGGCGATCTCGTCTTTCAAGTTCCGGCAACGAACGGACAGACCGTTGGTCCCGTCGTCGGGCTCGCGCTCCTGGCGCCAGACGGCAGCGTCGCCGCCTTTCAACCACAGTCGCTGTGGCCGCCGAGCGCAGATCCCACCTCTTTCTGATTCTGTCGCAGATGACGGTAAGGGCAACGGGCTTCCGACACCGACCGCCAGCTATTGTCGACCTACTCGCCTACCTCCGTGACGAAGGCATGCCCCCGCCTGGCGAACGAGATCGCCATCGACCCGGCGATCGCCTGAGGCATCGAGGTCAAGATGACCACATGTCGCGGGAGCTTCCGAGTTCGTTGGCCCGCTCATACGCGCGCGCCGCAGGCATCGTCACGCCACGTTCGTCTCGCTCGGTTCGCGCGACCCGAAAACTCGAGGGGCCGCCGGCAAAAGCCCTCACCAGCGCACGCCGGCTGGGCACCGTGTCGGACGGATGTCGGCACAATCTGAGACGCGGCGCGACGTGAGATCAACCCCCGCTGTGCAGGGGCGACACACAGCCAGAGTCAGGCTTGGTCGTCGGCGACGCGTAGGTGTCGCTGGGAGCGCAAACGCGGATCAGATGGCCAACTGGCCCACGTCTCGTCAGGGCCAGACCGTGCCGGTAGTTCTGCGGCGGGGAGGATGTCGGTGAAGAGGACCAGCGTTTGGCCTAGCCCTGTCGCGGCCGGCGCGATGATCCCGTGGCGACGGAGCTGGTGCGCGACCTGCGCGACGTGCTGACAGCGCGCGTACGCTTCAGTGTCGCTCGTAGCCGAGCGTAAGTCTTCAGGGACGAGGCCTGCCTGGGCGCGGCCCAGAGCAGTGCGAAGGTCGATGAGATTGCTGACGTCGACCGCGCACGTCACAATTACTCTCGGAACGAGCGCACTGATGAACCGTTCCCGGTCCGTTGTGTTGTCGAAGTCGACAGGGTCCACGATGTGCCGGTAGGCCTCCACGACAACCGAGTCCGGCGGCCGGCCGAGGTACAGCACCGGGAACCCCCCATCGGTACTCCACCGGCCGTAGCGCGCCACGCCGCCCAGCGCCTGGTTCTTGTACCGGAGCGCGACGTGACGAAACCACTCGCCTGCCTCGTTCGTCGGCGGTAGCTGCTCCAAAGCCGCGGCCAGGCTCATTCACATTCCCCCGAGCACGCGCCGCACCTCAGCCAGCACCTCATCGATGTGACCTTCGCTGATGAGCTCGATCGGCCGGCGGCCCTCGAGGTTTCGATTGCGTGACTTCAGCCAGATCTGGATGCCTTCGTCGGTGTAAACGTCACGCAGTTCCTGGACCAGGTACACGAAGTCCAGCGCGCGCGTGGCGGCTTCCCCCCGCGGCTTGGTGTGCCCAGCGGTCCAGTTCTGCACCGTGCGCTCACTCGCGCCAACCGCGGCCGCGAACTCGCTCTGCGTGAGCACGCTGTCCGTCACGTCGTCGACGAGTCGCATGAACGACACATTGCCCGCCGTCGCGCTCGTGCGTCCGGTCATCCGGTGTCCTCCCTCTGGGTCTTACAGCATCATATTCGTCTTCGGTTGCTGGTCAAGCTACGTTGATAGTTGCGCCCTAACTTTCGTATCCGTTACTCTGGAAGCTCAGGGAGGC
>DASRZB010000401.1:0-3702 GCA_035653855.1 Acidothermaceae bacterium
CGGGCGGCACTGGGCGAGGCCGACATGATCATCTCGACCGTGCCCGCCGGCGCAACTGATCAGCTGGCGGCGCAGTCGCCGGCCGGCACAGGGCAACTGCTCTTCGACGTCCTCTACGAGCCGTGGCCGACCTCGCTCGCGGTGGCCTCGCGAGCCGCCGGGGCCGAGGTGATCAGCGGCCTCGAACTCCTGGTCCAGCAGGCGGCCCGCCAAGTCGAACTGTGGACCGGTCGACCCGCCCCGGTCGAGATTGTTGCTGCCATGCGGGCGGCGGGGGAGGCTGCGATGGCATCGCGGTCGGAGGGCTCCTGAGGTTCAAGCCCACCCCCCGCAGCGCCGATGGGTTACCGGAAGACCCGTACAATCCCGGGTCAGACGGTCCTGAGAGAAGGTGCTCCATGTCCTCTGTGCAGCAGCCGCTCGAGTACGTGAGTCGGGCTAGTCGGCTGGATCGAATCCTGCGCGAGTTGTTGCACCAGACCCCTGGTGTCGAAGCTGCCGCAGTCGTCTCGTTCGACGGACTGCCGATGGCGTCGGCATTGCCGCCCGGGATGGACGAGGATCGGGTTGCTGCCATGAGCGCAGCCCTGCTCTCCTTGGCCGAGCGCGCCGCACAGGGTCTTGGCCGTGGCGATCTGTCGCAGGTCTACATCGAGGGCGAGAACGGAACGGTTTTCCTCGTGTCCGCGCAGGATGAAGCGGTACTCATCGCCGTCACCGCTGCGGACGCCAAAGTCGGCATGATGCTCTATGAAGTGAAGCTTGCTGCCAGCCGAGTCGGCGAGGTGTTGCGCGGCCCGGTGCCGCTGCCCGCACCACTGCCGTCACACGTCACTCGCGGCTATCTCGACGCCCACGAGACCACTGTGAACAGCAGTGGCGTGAACGGCGCTGGGTCGAACGGCACTGGGTCGAACGGCGCTGTGTCGAACGGCACTGGGTCGAATGGCACTGTGTCGAACGGGGTTTCTGATAGCTACGCCGGATACTCCGCGCAGCCCGAGGTGTACGAGACCGCGGCAGCCGATGCCAGCCTCGCCGACCTGCCCTACGACGGAGCGTATGGCGATGCGACTTATGACGACGGTACGGATTCGTCACCGCTGTACAGCGAGCTCGCACATGCCGAGCCCGCGTACACCGAGCCTTCATACGGCGACTACGCCGCCAGCGATGAAGCAGTCGAAGCGGTCGCAGCAGACGACGAAGCCGAGCAGGTCGCCGACTCTGAGCCCGTAGACGCCGCATTGGTTGATGGTGAATCTGCCGATGTAGCAACAGAATCTACTGATGGTGGCGCAGTTGAAGCCGGTGTCGACGACGCGGCGACTGCTGACGCAGCCGATGACCACGGCGACGAGTCCGACGAGGTCTATCCCGACCGCGTTTACACCGAGATCGTCTACACCGAAGCATCGCTGACGCAGCCCACGTCGACAGAAGGGGCCGCCGATGAAGACGCCGAGGACAGCGACCATGACGGCGACCAGGAACCACACAACGAATCGGCTCCAAGTACCCCGTCGTATAGCGAGCCCTCGTACTACGCGGAGCCGTCTTACTACGCCGAACCTGCTGCTGCGCCGGCCGCACCACCCGCAGAACAACCTGGCTGGTCGTCCTACGCGCCGAGCGGCAGCGTGTTGCCGGGCGGACAGGCCTGGTCGTAGCAGCCCCGACGGTTGCTAAGGCTGGAGCAGTGCGAGCGCCGCCCCGCCGTCCTCATTTCTCGCTCTTGTCCTGACTACTGCACGCCGAACTCACCGGAAAGGCAGACCCGTGAAACTTGAAGGCTCACTCGATGCCTTCAGCCTTCCGGACATCTTCCAGCTCTTGAGCTTTACGAAGAAGTCGGGTGGGTTGCACCTTCGGCGTGCAACCACGCGTGGCTCTGTGTACTTCCGCGACGGTGCGGTGACGGGCGCGTCATCCGACGATGGTCGACAGGCACTGGCGCGGCGATTGGTTGGTAGCGCGGGCGTCGGCGAAACGGAACTGAGTGCGGCAGTCGAGCGGGCCGCCAATGAAGGTATTGGTGTGAGCCGCGCATTGCTCGACGCAGGTGCGGTCGATCCAGACTTCTTGCGCAGCCTGGTCGCTGAGCAGGTTGTCGATGCGGTGTTCGATCTTCTGCGCTGGAGCGAAGGCGATTTCTCCTTCACCGTCGACGAACCTGGCCCCGACGATGTCGGAATCTCCCTAGGCGTCGAGCCGGTAGTGAACGACGCGCGCAGCCGTCTCGAATCCTGGGATCACGCGTGCCGGATTGTTCCATCGCCCGAGACTGTGCTCGCACTACCCGTCGGAGTGCGCGAAGACCCAGTCCTGACGCGTGGCGAGTGGGCACTGTTGGCGTTGGTTGACGGGCGGCGAACCGTGGCCGAGCTGGTAGCACTCGCGGGTCGCGGCGACTACGCCGTCGTGTCTGCGCTCGCGGCGCTCATTGAACGTGGTCTGCTGAAGGTGCGTACCCAGGACGCCGGCGAGGGAGCCCTCGCGCTGGCGCGTCGCCAAGACATCTTGGCCCGGTTGGAAAACGATCGGGTAGCGGCCGCACCTGACGAGGCAGCTGAGATTCTGGTGGCACCCGCGACCATCTTTGCTCCGCTACCGCCGGTCGTGTTGGCACCGGATCCCGCCGAGGAGTCGGCCGACGACCACAGCGGCGCGAACGGCGTGCTCGCTGAGGTGAGCTTTGACGATGCATCGACAGCCTCGACGGTTGCTTCGGTGCTCGCGGCTGCCGCAGCCGGCGAGCCGTCACCCTTCACCCGTTCCCCGGCTCCTGCGCCTTCGGGTGACGTCGAGCCGGCACCGATGCAGCGACCCGCTGCCCGCGTTGATGACGGTGTCGCGGCGCATCTGGTCGCCGACACCAGGGTCACGCCGGCTCGACCCGAGCCGTTCATGCCAAGGCGGCGTCCCGAGTTTCCCGACGACACTCCGCGACCGAGCATCACCAGGATCGGTGGCGGTGGCGGCGGTGCTGCGGCTGCAGTGGCCGGGCTTGCTGTGGCAGATCCTACCGACCAGAAGTCCCACATCGAGCGCGATCCCAGCGTGAACAAGAGTCTGTTGTTGCGTCTTATCGCTGGCGTGCGGGGGTTGTGATATGGCCATCAAACGCGGTCGTCGCGGCGGCAACGCCCAGGCAGTCAAGATCGTTGTCACCGGGCCGTTTGCTGCCGGAAAGACGACGCTCATCCGCACAATCAGCGAGATCACTGTGCTGTCGACGGAGAAGGACATTACCGACGACACCCGATCGCGTAAGGCAGAGACCACCGTCGCGATGGACTTCGGTCGGATCACCATCGACCACGACCTGGTGCTCTATCTCTTCGGGACGCCGGGTCAGGATCGCTTCGACTTCATGTGGGAGATCCTTGGCGAGGGCATGCTCGGCTACGTGTTGCTCGTTGACGCGCATCGGCCAGAGTCGCTGGTCGAGGCGGTCGGGATCCTGGCCGCGTTCCAGCGGATGGCCAAGGTGCCCTTCGTTGTCGGCCTGAACCGCTCTGACGGTGCCGACCCTGACGCCGAGAACCAGGTCCGCGAGGTCCTGGGCCTGCACCCGTCGGTGCCTGTCGTGCCCTGTGACGCGACTGACCGCCAGTCGGTGAAGGACGTCCTACTTGCGCTCCTTTACGCCGTGGTCGACTCGCTGGACGTCGCGGCCGCGGAGGCCTAAGGCAACCGTCG
>DASRZB010000402.1:0-2682 GCA_035653855.1 Acidothermaceae bacterium
CATTCCTACGAGATGCTGGACACAATCGTCACCGTACTCCTCGTACAAGTGCAGGATAACCTCGATATCGGTCTTGCTGCGGAAGCGATGACCGCGTTCGACAAGGTCGGCGCGAAGCTCCGCGCAGTTGTAGATTTCGCCATTGCACACAAGGACGAGCGTCTCGTCTTCGTTCACCATCGGCTGCGCGCCGCTGCTTGTCAGATCGATGATGGCGAGGCGGCGATGGCCTAAATAGGCGAGGTTGTCGTTCCAAACGCCGTCGCCATCAGGGCCGCGATGCCTTTGCGCATCGGTCATAGACCGGACGAGCCGCTTTGCGAGATCCGGCGCAATCCGATCGGTCACGAGTCCGCAGATGGCACACATGGTCGGTTAGCGTGGCCTGATTGCGAAGACGAGCAGGCCCGCCGCGCAAGATGGTGCCACGCGAGTGACTGCGTTCAGGCACCGCCGAACCGGCGTCCAATGGTTCAGCCAGCCGTGCAGCCGCGTGTGCGGCACAAGGAACCCGTCGGGAACAACCCGGATAACTTGAAGACCCGCGCCGGCAAGACGCTCGTTTACCAGCCCGCGCGTATACATGTTCACGTGGTCGGTCGTCCGCAGAATCGATCGCTGGAGGACGTGGTTCCTGAGGAGGCCGAGTGGCGACCCTTCGTTAGGCACACCGATGATCAGCAACCCGCCTGGCCGCAGCACACGGCGCAGCTCCCCCATTGCGCGTCGATCGTCCGGCACGTGCTCGAGCACCTGATTGCAGACTATGACGTCGAAGCTGCTATCCCTGACGCCGAGGGCTGTCAGCGACGTTCGTGTAAGATCTGCACCGAGGGCACGCGCGCGGCCGATGCGCAGGAAGCTGTAATCCACACCGACGAGGCGCGTGCTCCACTTTCGCACGCGCACGAGATCCCAGAAGTACCGCAGGTTGATGCCATCCCCGCATCCGGCATCGAGCAATCTCGCGGGCGGTGCGCCGGTGCTATCGACCCATTCGTCGAGGGCTTCGGTAAATACACGCCACCGCCTTTCCACGACCGCCCGGAATCCCGGCGACCCCAGTTGAACCGCAAACTGATCTTCGACGTACCAGGGGTTGGCGGCGTCGATCTCTGCTTCCGGGCTCCGAGAGACCCTAGATACCACTGCCTGCCCTCGAGCTATGCGGACCGCCGGCGGCTCCCGTGCCCTGCCGCACGTGCTCACGCAGCAGCTGCACGATTCGCTCTGCAGCACGGCCGTCCCCGTAGTCGGCGATCGGCCGTCGCGGCCGGTAGTCGGGGCCGCGCCACAGGCGGTTCCAGCCGCAGTCAACGGTCTCAAGCCATTCGGTCTCGTCGCGAAGCGTCACGCAGGGCTTACCATGAAAGTACGCTTCCTTCTGCAACCCGCCCGAATCGGTGAGCACCTTCGTGCAGTTGGCGAGCAGCCGCGCCATGTCGAAATAGCTCAGGGGAGGGCACACCCGAAGGGGACCGGTCTGAATGCCAAAGCGCGCGATCGCCTGCCGCGTCCGCGGATGCACCGGAAAGACCACGGTTCTCCGCACGGCCTCCTCCTTCAAGTAATCAACGACCTCCGCTAACCTGGCCGGAATGTCGACGGTCTCGGCACGATGCACCGTTGCGACGGCGAACGTGCCGGATATCAAGTCGAGCCTCTTGAGAACGTCCGTGCTCACACCGGCCCGTCGTGCTGCAGCCAGTGAGGCGTCGTACATGACGTCACCAACATGGTAAACCCCAGTCGTGATGCCTTCGCGTTCAAGGTTAGCGCTGGCTTGCCGGGTTGGGCAGAACAGCAGGTCGCTGACGTGGTCGGCCAGCACGCGATTGATCTCCTCGGGCATCTCGCGATTGAACGACCGGAGCCCCGCCTCCACGTGCGCGACGCAAACGTGCAACTTGGCAGCCGCAAGCGCGCCGGCGAGGGTCGAGTTCGTGTCGCCGTACACCAGCACCCAGTCCGGACGCTCGACGTCGATCAGCTCCTCCAGTTTGACGAGCATGCGTCCGGTCATCTCACCGTGGCGCCCCCCGTGTACGCCGAGGTTGAAGGCCGGTTCGGACATCTGCAATTCGGAGAAGAACACGTCCGACATCTCACGATCGAAGTGCTGCCCGGTATGAACGACGATTTCTCGGAACTCCGGAGCCGCCGCCAATGCAGCAGACACCGGGGCCGCCTTGATGAACTGCGGACGGGCGCCGACGATGGTCAGAACGGACACCATATCAATCGAGCGGGCCGCCGCCGCGCGAGTCAATCGCGGCGGTCGAAGGCCAGGCGGCGCGCGGGGCCGCGCGACTGCGCAGGTCGTGAAGGAGGTCGTCGACGCGTGCGAACTGTTCATCGCGCGACAGCCCGGCCTTGGTGGATTCGGGGAGCGCCGCCACCTGACCCGCCTCGCGCTTCTCGTCGATCCACTGGCGCAACGCGATCGCGATCGCGAGCGGATCAGCGGCCGCCACTCCAAGACCGCGCAATCGAATCAGTTCTGCGGCGACCCCATGTTCGGTCCCAATCGCGAGGATTGGACGGCCGGCGCCCACATAATCGAAGAGCTTACCGGTGTACACCCCCACCTCGCGCGGGTCGTTCCATAGCAGCAGCAGAAGGATGTCGGCGCGCCGCTGTTCGGCCAGCGATTCCCGGTAAGGCACTGCGCCTCGCGCGTGA
>DASRZB010000403.1:0-7887 GCA_035653855.1 Acidothermaceae bacterium
TAGCGAGAGATTCGACGAACCAACCCGAGCGGAACTGCGCGGCGCCGGAGTGGAATACCCACAGCATGATGGCGAATGTGATGAAGTCAAAAAGCGAGCTAAGCGGCCCGAAGAAGATCATGAATCGGCGGATGAATCCGATGTCCCAGTGGGAGGGACGACGCAGCTGCTCCTCGTCGACCCCGTCTGTCGGAATGGCCAGCTGGCTACTGTCATACAGGAGATTGTTGAGCAGAATCTGAGATGGCAGCATCGGTAGGAAGGTCAGGAACAGGGACGCGCCAGCCGCGGAGAACATGTTTCCGAAGTTGCTGGACGTGCCCATCAACACGTACTTGATCGTGTTGGCGAAAATCCGCCGCCCTTCGGCGACTCCGTCAGCAAGGACGTCGAGGTCCTTCTCGAGCAAGATCACGTCCGCCGCGTCTTTGGCCACATCGGTGGCGGAGTCCACGGAGATTCCGACATCGGCGGCGTGAAGGGCGAGCGCGTCGTTGACGCCATCACCGAGGAAGGCCACGGCGCCGCCAGTGTGGCGTTGAACGCGGACGATCCGCGCCTTGTGTTCGGGGCTGACTCTCGCGAACACCGTGGTCTGGGGAATCGCCGCCGCCAACGCGGCGTCGTTCAACGCGTCGATGTCTGCGCCCGTGAGCGCGCCGCCATCGCCAAGACCCAATTCACGACACACCTTCACCGCCACAGCGGCGTTGTCCCCTGTCACGACCTTGACGGCGATACCAAGGACGGCCAGGCGACGGAGCGCCGTTGCGGCGTCGGCCTTTGGCGGGTCGAGGAACACGAGTAGCCCGGCGAGCCGCAGGTCACGCTCGTCTTTCGTGGTCAGGGGTCGGGTGTCCGACGTGGTGCGCGTTGCGACCGCGACTACCCGGTTGCCAGCAGCGAACTCCGCGGCCAGAGCGGACCTAGCGGTCTTCGGCACGTTGACGCAACGGTCGAGGACCATTTCGGGGGCGCCTTTGGTGACCAGTGTCAGCTGTCCGGCATCGTCGCGAATGAGCGCCGAGACCATGCGGCGATCGTGGTCGAACGGCAGCATGCTCAGCCGTGTATAGGCGGCTAACAATGTGCGCTCCGGCCCAGCGGCGGGGGACTCCCACAGCGACTGGTCGAGCGGATTCCCACCGATCGCACGGCCGTCTGGTCCGGTGTTCTCGGTGCACAGGAGCCCCCACCGCAGGACAAACTCAGCGGAGACGTCGCTCGCTGGTACTGAGCGCATGAACTGAACATTGCCCTGTGTAAGAGTGCCGGTTTTGTCGGTGAACAGCACATCGACGTTCCCGAGGTCCTCGATGCATACGAGCCTCTTCACCAATACCTTCCGACGGCTCATGCGCCGCGAGCCGGCAGCAAGACTGGTTGACACCACGGCGGGTAGCAGTTGTGGTGTGATGCCGACTGCGATAGCCAACGAGAACAACGCAGCGTCGATGACTGGTTTGTGTAGCACCACATTGATCACGAAGATGGACGTCGTCAACGACCCGGCGACGTACACCAAGAGCATCGAGAATTTGCGTAGACCAACTTGAAACTCGGTATCGAGTGGGTGCGTGCTGAGGCCGGCGGCAATCTTGCCGAACTCGGTGCGGGCGCCTGTCGCCACGACGACGCCGTGACCACTTCCGGCGTGCACCACGGTCCCCATGAGGGCGCATCCGGTCAGTTCCGCAAGAGCCGTGCCAGCCGGGACGGGCGTCGTGGACTTCTCCAGCGGCAACGACTCGCCGGTGAGAACAGACTCGTCGCATTCGAGACCGGTGACCTCGATGAGCCGAAGGTCGGCGGGCACAATGTCGCCCAAGCGCAGTTCGACCAGATCGCCCGGTACCAAAGAGGCGACATCGACAGGCTTCGCTATCCCGCCGCGGGTCACGATTGCCTCATGGTGGATTTGCGAGTGAAGCGCCTCGGCGGCCTTCTCGGCTCGGTATTCGTTGACGAACCCGAGTCCGACGGACAGGGCAACGATGACGCCGATGATGACAGCGTCGCTGCGCTCGCCGACAAAGTACGACGCGACCGCGGCTGTCAGTAGCAACGCAAGCAGCGGAGATCGCAACTGGTGCCATAGGACGGGCAGGAGCCGCGCGTGGTGAGTGGTGACCGCATTTGGACCCCACTGTGCCTGCCGGCGGGCGACTTCCACATCGGACAGACCGCCCGCGGACGGCGCACCGAACTCGAGCAGCACGTCGGACGCGCTCTTTGTTGCTGCTGACATGATCGGACTCAATGAGTTCGTCAGCATCGCTCCAGTCAACGGGTGAGCCGAGACTATCCATTAGGGACCAAGGTCCGGCGCAGGCGGACCGACGACCCCTCGTTCGCCGCTGTGTCCGGGATCTATCGTTGCTTCATGGACGACGGGCCAGCGATGCTAGTGCGTGTCGCCACGCCGCGCGTGGAGCCGGCACTGCAGCGGCTTGCTCGGCAAATCGTCGTTCAGGGAACGGTGCAGGGTGTGGGGTTTCGCCCCTTTGTTTATCGACTCGCTGTCGAGTTGGGCCTTGAAGGAACCGTCCGGAACGTCGACGGCCACGTGGTGATCGACACTTCGGGAACCCAAGATGCCTTAGACGAGTTCGTCCATCGCATCATCGAGGACGCGCCACCGCTGTCGCATGTCGATTCTGTCGCGCTCAGCGAGCTTCCCGATGCTCTAGCCGCGAACTCGGGCTTTCGCGTCGCTCCAAGTGACTGTGTCGATCGAGATGCGCGGGGTGAACTGCCGCCCGACATCGCGACCTGCGCCGACTGTCTGCGCGAGTTGTTCGATCCAGCCGACCGGCGGTACCGCTACCCGTTCACGAACTGCACGAACTGCGGGCCACGCGCCACGATCATTCGCGACCTGCCCTACGACCGCGAGCGGACCGTCATGCAGCCGTTTCGGCTCTGCGGGCCCTGCGCGACCGAATATGGCGACCCGACCAATCGTCGATTCCATGCCGAACCGGTGGCGTGTGCTGCCTGTGGCCCGCAACTCGCTTGGCGCCCGATCGGCTCGGCCAGCAAACGCGCGACCGGTGAGCCCGCGTTGCAGGCAGCGGTTCACGCCATCGCAGCTGGTCATATTGTCGCGGTCAAGAGCCTCGGCGGCTACCAACTCATATGCGATGCGACAAACGCGGACGCCGTGAGTTTGCTGCGCGTGCGCAAGCGCAGGCCGACGAAACCGCTGGCCGTCATGGTTCCCGATCAGGGGGCCCTGTACGAGGTTGCCCAACCCAGCGTGACCGAAGACCGATTGCTGACGTCGCAAGCGCGGCCGATCGTGCTGGTTCAGGGCGTTGGCGTCCTGCCTCCCGTCGTCAACCCGGGAACGAACCGGATCGGGGTGTTCTTGCCCTACACGCCGTTGCACCATCTCCTGCTGAGCGAGCTGGCGAGACCCCTGGTTGTCACCAGTGGTAACCGCTGTGACGAGCCGATGGTGATCGACAACGACGCGGCACTCGTGACCCTTGGCGGTATCGCTGACGGTTTCCTTACGAATGACCGCGACATCGCCGTTCGCTATGACGACTCCGTCGTTCAGGTGACGGGCAACCAGCCCCGGATGATCCGCCGGGCTCGCGGTTACGCGCCGACCGCGCTCGCGCTCCCGGTGCCGACCAGTCGTCCGCTGCTCGGTGTCGGCGCTGAGTTGAAACATACGTTCACGCTGGCAAGCGAGGCGCGCGCAGTAATCGGTCCGCATGGTGGCGACCTTGAGGACGCCGATTCGTTCGATTCGTTCGAGCGCACCCTGGTTCACTTGTCGCGGCTGGAGCGGATCGACCCGCAAATCGTGGCACACGACCTGCACCCCGGCTACCTATCGACGCAGTT
Source organism: Acidothermaceae bacterium (assembly GCA_035653855.1). Lineage (GTDB taxonomy): Bacteria > Actinomycetota > Actinomycetes > Acidothermales > Acidothermaceae > PALSA-607. The sequence continues at coordinate 3,859 of DASRZB010000403.1, forward strand.
TGCACAGCGCTACCCCGCTGGCGACCGGATGCCGATACAGCATCACCACGCACACATTGCGGCGTGCGCCGCGGAGTTCGGTGTGACAGAACCCGTTATCGGGGTTGCCTATGACGGCCTCGGTCTTGGCGACGACGGCACGCTGTGGGGCGGTGAGGTGCTCATCGCCGACCTCACCGGGTACCGGCGCTTCGGCAGATTCTCGCGCGCGCCATTGCCCGGTGGGAAAGCTGCAATCAAACGGCCTGCGCGGATGGCCCTGGGCTACCTTTTCGGCGTGGAAGGCTTCGACGATGAACCCGGGCTGGCTGCGCACAGCGGCTTCGACCCATTTCTTGGAAGGCTCAGCTCGGGGGAGACCGACACGATCCGACGCTTGGTCGCCGCGCGGATGGGCAGCCCTTTCGCCTCGAGCGCGGGCCGGTTGTTCGACGCGGTCGCCAGTCTGCTCGGATTGCGTGACGACGCGAGCTACGAAGGGGAGGCCGCGATGGCGCTAGAGAACGCGGCTGCCGATGGCGACTTCGGAGAACTCGGGTGGACGTTGCGCCACGTCGACGGCTTGCTCGTGTATGACGTTCGGCCGACGTTGGACGACGTGATCCGTGCGGTTGCAGAGCGCGCCGACGTATCGGTGGTAACGGCCCGCTTCCACCAGACGCTGATTGCCGTCACTGAAGCTCTCTGCCAGGAGGCCCGCCGCGCGACAGGGTTGCGGACGGTGTGCCTTGGTGGTGGGGTGTTCCAGAACCGCCGACTAACGGCCGGTGTCATCGAGGCGCTGGCGGCTAGTGAATTCCTCGTATACGCCGGTGAACAAGTGCCTACTAACGACGGCGGAATCAGCTTCGGCCAATCGGCGATCGCAGCCGCCCGCACGAGAAGGGACTGAGTCGCATGTGTCTTGGCATTCCCGGCCGCGTGACGTCGACTGTCGATGTCGATGGGCTGCGTATGGGTGTTGTGGACTTTGGTGGCGTCCGGAAGGAGGTCTGCCTGAGCTACGTTCCTGAGACAGAGATTGGTGACTACGTCGTGGTGCACGTGGGCTTCGCGATCAGCCGGCTCGACGAAGACGAGGCACTGCGTACCCTGGAGATCATCGCAGCGATGCCTGGTGCGTTCGCCCAAGAATTCGGGCCGATCGCCGAGGAGGCCAGCCCGCGATGAAGTACGTCGAGGAATACCGCGACCCGATTCTTGCGAGGCAATTGCTGGGCGAGATCAATGCTGCGGTGACGAAACCGTGGAGCCTGATGGAGGTATGTGGCGGCCAGACGCACACGATCGTTCGGCAGGGTATCGACGATCTGTTGCCTGCAGGTTTGCGGATGGTTCATGGCCCCGGTTGCCCGGTGTGCGTCACACCACTCGAACTCATCGACAAGGCGTGTGCGATTGCCGCTCGCCCCGATGTCATCTTCACCAGCTATGGCGACATGCTGCGGGTGCCCGGATCACAGACCGATCTGCTGGCGCTAAAGGCGCGCGGGTCCGACGTCCGCACCGTGTATTCGCCGATGGACGCGGTACGGATCGCCATCGACACACCCGACCGCCAGGTGGTGTTCTTCGCTGTTGGCTTCGAGACAACTGCGCCGGCTAACGCGATGGCTGTGATGCAAGCGAAAGAGCTCGGCCTGCGCAACTTCAGCGTGCTCGTGAGTCATGTGCTCGTGCCACCCGCGATGACTGCGATCCTCGACGATCCCGAGTGCGGTATCGACGCATTCCTCGCCGCGGGCCACGTCTGCGCCGTCATGGGCTGGCGCGAATATGAGCCGATCGTCGAGCGATATCGCGTACCCATCGTCGTCACCGGCTTCGAACCCCTTGATCTGCTGGAAGGCATCCTGATGGCCGTCCGGCAGCTCGAGACGGGTCGAGCGGCTGTCGAGAACCAATACATCCGAGCCGTGCAACGCCTCGGCAATACGCACGCGCAGAGCGCGATCCGACGCGTCTTCGCGATCACCGACCGCACGTGGCGAGGCGTCGGTTCAATCCCCAACAGCGGACTAATGCTCGCCCCGGAATACGTCGACTACGACGCCGCGACGAGATTCGACGTCGGCGGCATCGTGACGGCCGAGCACCCTGCCTGTATCGCCGGCGACATCCTGCGTGGGGTCAAGATACCTACAGACTGCACGGCCTACGCAACGTTGTGCACGCCGCGGGTGCCGCTCGGTGCGCCGATGGTTTCGAGCGAGGGAACTTGCGCTGCGTTCTACAACGCGGGCCGCGGGCGGCCACTCCTTGCAGCAGCAGGGGCGGAGAGTCCACGATGACCGTCCAATCGCCGAGCGAGCCCGCAAGCGGTCTGGCGGCCCCCTCATGTGCCGTGCCCATCGTCGAAAGCGAGCGGGTACTACTCGGCCATGGCTCTGGCGGCCAGCTTTCGGCTGAGTTGCTTCGGGAGGTCATCGTGCCCGCGCTCGGGGCTGCAGCCCGCGCCGGAGCGATGGAGGACGGTGCGCTGATCCGCGTCGATAGCTACGACCTGGTCATGAGTACCGACTCGTTCGTGGTGAATCCACGGTTTTTCCCGGGAGGCGATATCGGCAGCCTCGCCGTCCACGGGACGATCAACGACTTGGCCATGATGGGCGCCCTCCCTATCGCGCTGACGCTGGCCCTCGTGATCGAGGAAGGTTTCCCGATTGACGAGTTGCGCGCGATTTGCGAATCAGTCGGGCGGGCTGCCGTCGCGGCGGGTGTCCCGGTTGTCACCGGCGACACCAAGGTCGTTGGTCGCGGTGACGCCGACGGCTTGTTCATCAACACAACAGGGCTCGGACGCCGACTGCGTGCGGCTTCACCTAGCGCGACGAGGGCGTGCGTCGGTGACGTCGTCGTGTTGTCAGCGCCGATCGGACTACACGGCACCACCGTGATGAGTACCCGCGCCGGTCTGGGATTCGAATCCGACATCGCGTCCGACTCGCAGCCCTTGCACAGGCTTGTCGAGGCAATGGTCAACGTCGCCGGGCCTGCGATTCACGTAATGCGAGACCCCACCCGTGGCGGTCTCGCGTCCGCACTGAACGAGATAGCCCAGGCCTCCGGCGTCCAGATCTGCCTAGAGGAAGCGGCAATTCCGGTGCCGGCCACAGTCGCCGCCGCCTGCGAGATCCTCGGTCTCGACCCGCTGCACGTCGCCAACGAAGGTTGCCTTGTCGCGATCGTCGAACCGGACGTCGTCGACGCCGTAGTCGCGGCGATGCGGATGATGCCCGAAGGGTCGAGCGCGTGCGCCATCGGTAGCGTCATCGATGCGAGCACTGCGCGAGTGGTGATGTCGACCATCGTCGGTTCGCGGCGCATCGTCGACATGCTCATCGGCGAACAACTTCCCCGCATCTGCTGATCGAGCGCGATCCTCAGGGTGAGACGCGACGGACGACTTGCCTAAGCGACCGACTGCTGTGCGAGCCAGTTGGAGAACGTCTCGGCGTATCGAAGGGGTTCCGAGCACGGGTCGATGTCGCGAAGCCCGCCGGTCTCAAGGAAGGTGCAGGCGCGCAGCACGTCGGCTTCAAATCGAGTGACAGCGCTCGGAGTACCGGTCACGATGACCTGGGGCGTCGTCAGCCATAGGTCGTGAATCTCGGCAACCCTCACTTCCAACCCGAGCGAGCGGCCGTAGTAGACGACGGCACTCACGAGCAGCGACGTTACCGCCTCATTGATGGACGGAAGCCAGAGCATGAACCCTCGGGTTTGCAGACGGCTCGGCGGCTCGTTGGCTTCTAGTCGTGCCATGCGGTCCCTCCCGATACGCCGTCGCAGATCGCCACGGCAAGGCAAAACTAGGCTCGACAGTGTGGGTCGCGTCACTGCCAAAAGCCCTATCAGTGAGGACCTAAGCCTCAGCCGGGGAGCGACGTTGTGGGGTTCTGCGGGTCGTGATTCACTAGCAACGTGTCCCGTGCCGCGGAAACCACGAAGTCGAGCTCGGGACCGGCCACGACCGAACGGCTGGGCCTGCTTGTCGAGGCTGTGGAAGAGTACGCGATCTTCATGCTC
>DASRZB010000404.1:0-5483 GCA_035653855.1 Acidothermaceae bacterium
ATTCTCGAACACCACGACGTCGTAGTCGGTCGCCGGGATCTCGGACAAGTGGGTCGCGTTCGAAGGGCACAACGGGCACTCACTGTCGGGCGGCAGATAGGTGCGGGTTTGCCTATGACCGGCGATCGCCACCCATTCGTCGAGGATCCGGTCGAGTCGCAGCGTCGAGGAGGGATGCGACGTCGGTAGTACCCGGCGGTCGACGATCTTCGTGCGGTCGCCGTGGTTGGCCGGTTCATCGAAGTAGATCAACTCACGGCCATCAGCTAACAAGGTGTTCGTCTTGTGAGCGTGTTGGTGATCAGGCGGTGCACTCACCGGGCGGCGTCCCGTGCCTCCGCAACCACCAGCTGCCTGCCTTTCGCGATCGGACTGGGCGACGAGCCTAGGTCGGCCCGAGGCTGGCACAGGAAACCTGTTGAAGTCAACAAGAACGATAGCGCAGCTTGTTCGGACTCGTTTGGCTCTGATGATTAGCGGCGCCGGGGTGTCTGGGTCACCGCCGTGTACCCGCCGTCGCTGTGTAACCTGGGCGCGTGGTGCCCAGCGGCGTTCAGCATCGCATTGCTCATGGCAACCAGCGGGCGACCGTCGTCGAAGTCGGTGCGGCGGTGCGCGAATACCGTGATGGCGACCGCGAGATCTTCCAGTCCTATCCCGAGCAGGACGTCTCCTGGGCCTACCACGGCTCCGTGCTGCTGCCCTGGCCGAATCGGCTGCGCGACGGTACCTATGCGTTCGACGGCGAGCTACAGCAGGTCGCGCTGACCGAGCCGAGCAACCACAACGCCCTGCACGGCCTTGCGGCGTGGCTGCCGTGGACGCTGGTCGAGCACGCGCCGACGTGCGTCACGTTGAGCTGCCGACTCTTGCCCAGCCCCGGCTATCCGTTCCAGCTCGACACGCTGGTGGCCTACGAGTTGCGCGATGAGGGACTCGTCGTCACGACGACCTCGACCAACGCCGGCGACCAGGCGTGTCCGTACGCACTCGGCTTTCACCCCTACGCGTCCGCTGGGCCGGGCGCAACCATTGACGACTGCACGCTCCAGATGGACGCGTCGCGCAGGCTTCTTGTCGATGAACGGTTGATACCGGTGGGCCATGAGCCCGTCGAGGGCACCGCGTACGACTTCCGCGAGGACCAAGCGCTCGCGGGCCGCGTGCTTGACACCGGATTCACCGACATCACCGCGGACGCCGAGGGGATGTCCTTCGTGCGCGTCACCGGCCCGGACACCCACACCGTCGAGCTGTGGGCGGATGCCAACTTCGGGTTCTGGCAGGTCTACACGGGCGAGGATCTGCCGGTACCGCTGCGGCGGCGCAGCCTCGCGGTTGAGCCGATGACCGCCGCACCCAACGCGTTCCAGACCGGCTGGGGCTTGCAGCGCCTCGAGCCGGGGGAGTCCGTAACGTCGTGCTGGGGTGCCCGCCTGCGCTAGATCTGGCGGACGGTGGCGAGTCCACTGGCCTCACTCTCAGGCCCGGTGCCAGCGACGATGACGCGGTCGATGTGCTCCGAGGCCGTGGCACGCGCATCGTCTGACAGGCCGGGATCGGTGATCAGCACGTCTGCTTCGTCGAGATCGGCGAACGAACTGAGCCCGACCGTGCCCCACTTGGTGTGGTCGGCCAGCAGCACGACCTGACGTGCACCGCGGATGAACGCCCGGTTGGTTTCTGACTCGGCGAGGTTGGGAGTGGTGAGCCCGGCGTGTGGATCCATGCCGTGGCAGCCCAGGAAAAAGATGTCAAAGTGCAGCGATCGGATGGCCAGGTCGGCGACCGGGCCTACCAGCGCATCGGACGGCGTGCGGATGCCACCGGTGAGGATCACCGTCGGCGCGCCGGGTGCTTGCTGCAGCACATCGATGACCCGGATCGAGTTGGTCACGATCGTGAGGTCACGAACATTGGTGATGCGTTGTGCGAGCGCGAATGTCGTGGTGCCGCCTGAGAGCGCGATCGCGGTGCCGGGGCGAACCAATCGCGCAGCCGCCGCTGCGATGGCTTCCTTCTCCGAGAGCTCGCGGGACGACTTGGCCACGAACCCAGGCTCGTCCATGCTCGGAGCCGACGCGACGGTTGCGCCGCCGTGCACCTTCTCGATCAGGTTGTGCCGCGCCAACACGTCGAGGTCGCGTCGCACCGTCATGTCCGAAACCCCGAGGAGTTCGGTCAGCTCGCTGACGCGCACCCCGCCCGAGCGCCTGACATGCTCGAGGATCATCGATTGCCGTTGCTTGGCGAGCACCGCGCTCACCCGGCCACAGCAGTAGCTGCTTCACGCACGACGGCGACGCCACCGGCGGCTACGTGCACCGAATCGGTCGCGGACATGCCGCTCAGCAATTCGACTCCACTCGCGGCCACCTGCACCTCCCGATCCGTGTGATTGATGACGAACAGGTAGCTCGCGCCGTCGCCCCGGCGGCGAATGGTCTCGACCCCAGCAGCCTCGATGATAGGAGCCCAAGACTCGGTTTCGTGGCTCCGCGTCGCGACTCCTGCGGCGTGGCAGATCCCCTGCAGCAATCGCTGGGTCGAGGGCGCGTCAAGAAACGTCGTGACGTAGTGGGCGACGCCGGCTCCGACGTCGCGGCGGGTAACCGCAGGCCATCCGGGCAGCGGGCCATCGACGTACGTCGTGACAACCTGCGCCCCGACGGGCGTCAGCAGCTCCGTCCAGACCCGGCCGCTTCCGCCGTCCGCGAGCGTGACGGTCTGGTGCTCCAAGAGCGGATAGAACTCTTCAACGCGGACGCCGAGTAGCTGGCGGAAGGCGCCCGGGTAACCGCCGAGCCGCACGGCGTCGTTGGGGTCGACGATGCCGCTGAAGAAGTTGCACACGAGATGGCCGCCCGCTTCGACGAAGCGGGTCAGGTTCGCTGCCGCGCTGTCGCTCACGAGGTACAGGCTGGGGATCGCGACGACCTTGTAGGTAGACAGGTCGGCGTCAGGGCGGACGAAGTCGACGGTGACGTCGAGGTGCCAGAGCGCCTCGTAAGTTGCGCGGACAAGATCGAGATACCGGACGTCGATCGAGGGATGCGAGTCGAGTTCGACGGCCCACCATGCCGGCCAGTCCCAGACGATCGCGACGTTGGACTCAACCCGGCTACCGGCTACCTCCGCGAGCCGCTTCAGATCCGCGCCTAAGGCCATGACCTCGCGCCAGACCCGGGTGTCGGTGCCCGCGTGCGGAAGCATTCCCGAGTGGAACTTCTCTGCACCGCGTCGCGACGCTCGCCACTGGAAGAAGCAGACCGCGTCGGCACCCCGAGCGACATGTTGCAGGCTGTTGCGCTTCAGCTGGCCGGGGACTTTCGCGAGGTTGCGCGGTTGCCAGTTCACGGCACTGGTCGACTGTTCCATCAAGATCCACGGATTGCCGCCACCAACAGACCGCATCAGATCGGCCGACATCGACAGGCGCACGTGGTTCGCGGGGTCGGCGCCCAGGATGTAGTGGTCGTCGGAAACGATGTCCTCGTGCGGCGCCCAACTGAAGTAGTCGACCGGCTTGAATGCTCCCATGAAGTTGGTCGTGATCGGGAGGTCTGGGGTGATGGCGCGCAGCACGTCGCGCTCGGCGATGAAGCAGGCGAGCAACTCGTCGCTGCAGAATCGCTTCCAGTCGAGATTCTGCGTCGGGTTACCCCACGTTGGCGTCAGTCGCGGCGGGATGACTTCGTCGAAGGAGTAGTAGTGCTGGCTCCAAAACGCGGTACCCCACGCGTCGTTCAGTCGATCGAGGTCGCCGTAGCGTTCGCGCAGCCACCGGCGAAACGCGGCGGCGCTGACGTCGCAGAAGCATTCGGCGGTGTGGCAGCCGTACTCGTTGTTCACGTGCCACATCGCCAAGGCGGGATGGGTTGCGTAGCGGTTCGCCAGCGCGCCGGCCAGTGCAGTTGACGCCGCGCGGTACGCGGTCGAGCTCGGGCAGTACGCCTGCCGGCCGCCTTGCCAGACCCGGTGACCCTCGCGCGTGACGGGGAGGCTCTCGGGGTAGCGGTGCGAGAACCACGGGGGAGGCGATGCCGTCGCGGTCGCGAGATCGACGCCGATGTGAGCCGCGGCCAGCAGGTCCATGACCCGGTCCAGCCAGCCGAAGTCGTACCGACCTTGGGCCGGCTCGAGCAATGCCCACGAGAAGACGCCGACCGTGACCATCGATACGCCCGCTTCGCCCATGAGTGCGATATCTTCAGCCCAGATGTCCTCAGGCCATTGCTCTGGGTTGTAATCGCCACCGAAGGCGATACCTGGCACACGAGGCCAGCGGCGGTGGATGCCAGAGGTGGTCATAATTGTGTCACCCTACACAGAACGCGCCACGTTCACACAAGATTCAGCGCCCCCGCGGGAATCGCCGCTCGTCCCCACGCGTGGCTCGTCCGACTCTGCGCTGCGCCTCGATCCACCCGGTACGCAGGCTTGAAGTCTCGCTGAAGTCACGCTCTTGCAGCGATAGTGAGTCGAATTGGCACCAAAGTGCGGAGGCGATTGCGAGATCGAATCGCAACCTTCGCGATGCTTGACAGCGGTCCGAGCGAGCGGTTTGCTGTGAGCGCTTCTGATGGGTCCCGCTCGAATCTGTTGTGCAAGCGTTCGCGATCCCCCACACCCCCAAATTTTCGGCCCTGATCCACTCTCACCCGCTCCCCACCACTGATGGAGGCACCATGTCGGACTCCGAGTCCGGTACTCCCGGCGCGCAGTCGCCAATGAGTCGTCGATCCGTACTCAAGGGTCTGGCCGGAGCTGCCGGTCTTGCCGTCGTCCCCGGCGCGCTCCTTGAAGCGTGCAGCAGTAGCAAGAAGACCACGACCACGCCCAGTTCCGCCGCGCCCGCCGCGACCACCTCGGCTGCCGCCGCGCCGTCCAGCTCAGCTGCCGCCGCGCCGTCCAGCTCGGCTGCCACTGGCGGCGGAACCGCGAGCGGCACGATCTCGTTCGGCTCGAACTACTCCGACGCGGTGCCCAAGGCGGCCTTCGCGGCGACGATCGCCGGCTTCACCTCAGCCAACCCGAACGCCAAGGTGACCATCAACACGGTCGACCACAACACCTTCCAGAACAACATCAACAACTATCTGCAGGGCACGCCTGACGACCTCTTCACCTGGTTCGCCGGCTTCCGCATGCGGTTCTTCGCCTCGCAAGGCCTCGCGACCCCGATCGACGATGTGTGGGACAAGATCGGCGCGAACTTCTCCGACGCTTTCAAGTCCGCATCCAAGGGTGACGACGGGCACTACTACTTCGTGCCGCTGTACAACTACCCATGGGCGGTCTTCTACCGCAAGAGCGTCTGGGCGGCCAAGGGCTACACGATCCCCACGACGTGGGACGCGTTCGTCGCGCTGCAAAAGCAGATGCAAAAGGACGGCCTCGTGCCGATGGCCATGGGCGAGAAGGACGCGTGGCCGGCGCTGGGCACGTTCGACATCATCAACATGCGCCTCAACGGATTCCAG
>DASRZB010000405.1:0-2290 GCA_035653855.1 Acidothermaceae bacterium
GTAGAGCCGTGGATGAGCAGGTCGTCACCGTCGCGAGCGAATGCGACAGGCAACACATACGGCTGGCCATCGGCGTCAGTAACCCCGACGTGCGCGACCCGAGCGGCATCGAGAATCACGTTCAGAGCTGACCGCGAATTCACTTGCTTCTCGGGCAGTCGTCGCACTTTCGTCCGCTCGAAGCCGTCTCTTCGCGGAACTGTCACAGGATCGACCAGGCCTCCGTCAGCACCGATCGCAGGGTCTGCTCGATGAAATCGAACTCGGGCTGGTCGATGATCAGCGGCGGCGCGAGCTGGATCACCGGGTCGCCCCGATCGTCGGCGCGGCAGATCAGGCCGGCGTCAAAAAGCGCACCCGACAAGAAGCCGCGAAGCAGTCGTTCGGACTCCGCATCGTCGAAGGTTTCTCTCGTGACTTTGTCCTTGACGAGCTCGATGCCGTAGAAGTAGCCGTCGCCACGGACCTCGCCCACGATCGGCAGATCGTTGAGCTTGTTCAGCGTGGTGCGGAACGCGTCTTCGGTCGACAGCACATGACCGAGCAGATCTTCCTTTTCGAAGATGTCGAGATTGGCGAGGGCGACTGCGCAGCTCACCGGGTGGCCGCCGAAGGTAATGCCGTGCAGGAAGGTCGACGTGTCCTTGAGGAACGGTTCCATGATTCGGTCCGACACGATCATCGCGCCGATCGGTGCGTATCCCGAGGTCATGCCTTTGGCGACGGTGATGATGTCGGGCTGGTAGCGGTAGCGATCCGCGGCGAAGTAGTACCCAAGCCGGCCGAACGCGCAAATGGTTTCGTCGGAGACCAGCAGCACGCCGTGGCGATCGCAGATCTCCCGTACGCGTTGGAAATAGCCGGGCGGCGGGGGGAAACAGCCGCCGGAGTTTTGCACCGGCTCGAGATAGACGGCAGCGACCGATTCGGGACCCTCGCGAAGGATGGCGCGCTCGATTTCGTCAGCAGCCCAGCGCCCGAACGCGACGAGATCATCGCCGTGCTCAGGGGCGCGGTAGAAGTTGGTGTTCGGCACCCGTATCGAACCCGGCACCAGCGGTTCGAACACGTTCTTGATGGCAGGTAGGCCGGTGATGGAGAGCGCGCCCATGGTTGCACCGTGGTAGGCGATGTCTCGGCTGATGACTTTGTAGCGGCCCGGCTGGCCAATCGCGCGGAAGTACTGGCGGGCCAACTTCCACGCTGATTCGACAGCTTCGGAGCCGCCGGTGGTGAAGAAGACACGGTTCAGATCGCCGGGTGCAAGGTTCGCCAGCCGCTCGGCCAACTCGATCGCGCGCGGGTGCGCGTAACTCCACAACGGGAAATACGCGAGCTCCTTCGATTGGCGCGCGGCCGCCTCGGCAATCTCGTCGCGCCCGTGACCGACCATGCTGACGAAAAGGCCGGCAAGTCCGTCGAGGTAGCGACGGCCGTTGCTGTCGTAGACGTATGCGCCCTGTCCGCGCACGATGATCGGGATATCGTGGTTTGCGTAGGACGACATCCGAGTGAAGTGCATCCAGAGGTGGCGGCGAGCCGCCTCCTGCAAAGCCCCGGCGTTGGCGATGTCGGCATTGTGGACGTCTTGTGGCGTGGTCATCTGGTCCCCCAGGTGTATGTCTGTTTACGAAGCTTCAGATAGACGAACGTCTCGGTGCTGCGGACGGCCGGGATGGCCCGAATCCGACCGTTCAAAAGCTCGAGCAGGTGGTCGTCGTCCTCGCAGACGGTTTCGACCAGCAGGTCGAACGAGCCCGCGGTGACCACGACGTAGTCGACCTCGGGAAACTTTTCCAACTCGTCGGCCACCGCTTCGATGTCGCCCTCGACGCGCAGTCCGATCATTGCCTGGCGCGGGAACCCCAGCTGGAGCGGGTCGGTCACCGCCACGATCTGGATGACGCCGCTCTTGAGCAATCGTTGAACGCGTTGTCGCACTGCCGCTTCGGACAACCCGACAGCTTGCGCGATCGTCGCATAGGACCGTCGTCCGTCTTGCTGCAGTTGCTCGATAATGGCCTTCGAGACCTCATCGAGGACGCCGGCAGATGCCACCGGTCGTTCGCGTGGGGTCATTTGGCAATCATGGCCCCGACCCTGACGCGGTGCAAGCGATTCCGTAGTCGGCGGCCTGTGCACCCACGGAATCAATGGCCGATCCTCGATATCACTGATGTTCTCGTCTCCCGCAAGCGCTCTCGCCCAGCTACGCTGTCGGCACCCTCGCCGTAAGGAGACTGAAGATGGCCGCCGGACCCCAAGTGCTGCGCAATTTCGTCGATGGGAC
>DASRZB010000406.1:0-4301 GCA_035653855.1 Acidothermaceae bacterium
CCGCAGCCGAGGAGTGGGATCACGGCGCGTCGTGCCACTAGCACCCAGATGACGGCGAGCGTCACGCGCGCAGACGGCATCGTCAGACAAGATGAGCTTGTGAGTATTGACTCCGGCGCGCACTGGGACGAGGCCTACGAGCACGGTGACACAACGCGCAGCTGGTACCAGGACGAACCGGCCACGTCGCTGCATATGTTCGACACGGCTCGGGTGTCGTCGACGGACAGCGTGATCGATGTTGGTGGAGGCGCATCCACTCTGGTCGATGCGTTGTTGAACAGGGGCTTCCATGACCTGACTGTGCTGGATGTCGCTGGCCGTGGCGTCGAGATCGCTCAACGCCGCCTCGGTGACCGCGCCGCGCAGGTCGAATGGATCGTCGCTGATCTGTTGGCCTGGCGGCCCTCGCGCCTGTATTCCGTGTGGCATGACCGCGCGGTGTTCCACTTTCTGATCGACGAGCAGACACGCCAGCAGTACATCGCCAATCTCGCGTTAACCACCGACCGCGGGGCAGTTGCCGTCATCGGCTGCTTCGCCCTCGACGGTCCGCAATCGTGTTCCGGCCTGCCGGTCGCTCGCTACGACGCCACCGGGTTGACTCAACAACTTGGCTCCACATGGGCGCTCGAACACGCCGAATGCAGCCAGCACACCACTCCCGGAGGAACGATTCAGCCGTTCACCTGGGCTCAGTTCCGAAGACAAGCCTGAACCTACGCGCCGCCGAGCACCGTCCGCTCATCAGCGGATGGCGGTCCTGATCCTGTGCGCCTCGGTGCGGCGTACGTGCCCCACTTCGCGTGGATGATCTGATCCGGGGTTATGGCACGGTGGGGTGATGAGGATCGTCGTGCGGGTGCATCCGGGAAGCCACCGGCCGGGGGTCGGCGGCTCACATGACGGCATGCTTGTCGTGCGGGTGGCGGAGCGGGCAGTAGACGGCAAGGCGACGGCTGCTGTGGTGGACGCCGTCGCCGTAGCGTTCGGGATAGCGAAGCGCGACGTCGTCGTGGTCAGCGGGACGGCCAGCCGGACGAAGACCCTCGAGCTTCCAGACGCCGCCGCCGACGCGTTGCAGGCGCTGCTTGCGCGCTGATCGACAGGCCCTGCGACCAACTCGCACGACGACAAGGATTTCCAGTCAAACAAGGAGTGTCGGCGCTTGCGAGCCACCCTTCGCGTCAACGCCCGCCCTGCTCGATCGCACTCACTTGCCGCGGATAGGGCTGCTCGACCTTAGTTCTGGCCTCGACGGGAACGTCGTCTTCCTCGCGCGCGGTATTTGCATCATGACCACCGGACGCGCATTGTCGACGCCCAAAGGTCCGCAACTTCTGGTGAGCCGCTGAGCACCACTTCGGAGTCGCGGTTCCACAGCCACAGGTAGAGGTCGGATGAGGATCCACGCACGTCGGCGCGGGCAACGTCAGTTCCGGCCAAGCCCGTTACGGCGACGTCATCAATCGGGTTCGCGCAGATCTGTTCACCGCCGAGACTCACCAACCACGACGGACCATCGGTCGCGTCGAGGAGGATCGTTGCTTTCCTGTCGATCGTCATGGATTTGCGTCCGGCGAAGCCGTACAGCAACTCGATGATGCCGTCCTGGGCGAACTCTCGAGCGTAGTTCGACAGCTCGCCGCATGCCGCGTCGGCATCGGCGCGGTGGATCGCGGTCTCGTGCGCCTGCCTGCGGGCCCAGAAGTGCAGCGGTGACGGAGCGGGCAGGAACGTGGCCGCTGCGAGATCGGGTGGGGCCGAGCGAAGCGCAGACACTAAGGCGGCGTGCCCTGTGACGAACCATTCGAGGAGCTCGTCGTCGCCGGGTCCGCGCCCGACGGCTCGACCAGCAGCGGTGTCGAGGTCGGTCGTGCCAGTGCACACCACCTCGCTGGCCCATCGGTGGACCCCGCCCACGTGCGTGACCAGGTCCCGTACGTTCCAGTCCGTGCGCGGCACGGGGGTGTCCCAATCGACCCGGCCTGCCGCGGTCGCCAACCGCACCCCTTCGTCGGCGAGGTGCTCAATGAACTCGGGTATCTCCACCCCCAAATCAAACCAGGGCTCATCCCGTACGCCCCGCTCGCGGTTCGCGGATCCTCCCAACAGAACCGCCCTAGTCTGGCTCCCTTCATGGTCGTTCGAGTTGCCGGTGCAGTCCCGATGGGTTAACTGGCCGAAGTAGTGGTGGCACGATCAGCGTATGACCGAGACGACGATGCGATGACTAGCCAGCGAGGCGACGTGTCGAACGTCGCATCTGGCGATCACGACGAGGAGATGGTCCGGCGCCGACACGGCATCGCCGGCGCACAGCTGTTGGAGCGGGAGCCGGTCTGGGCACGTGATTTCACTAACCTCGACTACGAATGTCGCAGGTTGTTCAGCGAGTTGTTCGGCACGTTCCTGCTCGTGATCGCCGCGGCTGGGGGTGCGGTGATCGACGCACGATCGCATGGGCAGATCGGGCGCGCTGCGGCTGTGACCGCGCCAGCCCTGACAGTGCTAGCCGTCATCTTGTTCATGGGCGCGGTGTCCGGCGCGCACCTCAACCCAGTAGTCAGCATCGCGTTCGCGTTGCGCCGCGACTTCCAATGGCGCCGAGTACCGGGATATGTGCTTGCGCAACTGCTCGGCGCGCTACTCGCGGCCGGGGTCCTTCGGCTCACTTTCGGCAATGTCGCGCACCTCGGATCGACCCTGCCAGGCAGCGGGTTCACGACCACCCAAGCGTTCGTGATCGAAGCGCTGCTGACGCTCGGTCTTGTCAGTACCATCTTGGGCACCGCCTCCACCGCGCAAAACCTCGGCCCGCTCTCCGCGCTCGGCGTCGCCGGATACATCGCGCTCGCCGGACTGTGGGCCAGCCCCGTCAGCGGCGCCTCAATGAATCCAGCCCGCTCGCTGGGCCCGGCCATCATCAGTGGCGACCTTCATGACTGCTGGATCTACCTGATCGCGCCGCTGCTCGGCACACTCGCCGCCGTCATAGCCGCCGTCGCGTTGCGCGGACCCGGCGGCGATCCGGGCGGAACCCGCGCAGCCCAAGGCACCCTCGACGCCGCTACCCACACGCCCACCAGTTCGGGGCCCCCTGATCGGTGACGGCATTCGCGGTCACATGCTGCGCGAACGAGGCGTCTGCTGCCACCGCGAGTGCACACCTGCCTTGGGTCACCAGACCCCGGCCACGTTATGAGTACGAACGTCCTCAACTAATGCCGCGAAGGCGGTCGTTTCCCTGCTGCCGACCGGCGAATGTTTGCCTTTCGGGTCCGCTTTCGGGAGGTCACGCGATGTCGCCCGCGCGCCGTCGCAACGTAATCACTGCCGATCGGACGCCGAAACCTGTCTGCTCACTGATCTGCATCCGCAGATCATCGCATCGGTTGACTAACTACCGGTCGACCCACATGCGGGCGTCGTGATTTACCGCATCTGGCCGCAATGATGCGTGGGCGATCGTGCGCGCTGCCCCGCGATGGCGGGTCTTCGGGCCGCTGTCAGTAACGTTGCCGCCGGCGCGTTCACCGCGACCCGCGCTAGTTGAGTGGAGGCGAAGGCGCGTTGGCGACCGAAGGCGACGTACCAGGTGGGGACAGGTTGTCCGTGAAGCTAGCTGCCGATTGTGAACGCTGCAGCGGGCTGTGTTGCGTGGCACCCGCGTTCTCCGCGTCGGCCGACTTCGCATTTGACAAGCCTGCCGGCCTGCCATGCCACCATCTGCTGCCAAGCTTCCGTTGCGATATTCACACGCATTTACGGTCCGATGGCATGCGTGGCTGCGCAGTGTATGACTGTTTCGGGGCTGGCCAACAAGTTTCGCAGGTGACATTCGCCGGCGCCGATTGGCGGGCCGCGCCGCACCTCGCGGGTCAGATGTTCGATGCGTTCGCGGTGATGCGACAGCTTCATGAGTTGCTCTGGTTCCTCACCGCAGCACTGTCGATGCCGACCTCGTCCGCGCTGCGCCATAAGGTGTACTTAGCGCGCGAAACGATCGAACAGCTGACCGTGCTTGACGCAGATTCGCTCGTCGCACTCGACGTCGATGCGCGCCGCAACGAGGCCAACACCGTTCTACTGGCGGTCAGCGAGCACGTACGCGCTGGCGTCGGGCCCGCAGCACTGGACCACCGCGGAGCCCGCCTCATCGGAGCGAGCCTTCCGGCCGCCGACCTCACTGGAGCCAACCTGCGCGGAGCATTGCTTATTGGCGCCGATCTGACCGCGGCCGACCTGACGCTGGCCGACGTGACAGGTGCCGACGTCAGGGATACCGACTTCAGTGGCGC
>DASRZB010000407.1:0-4162 GCA_035653855.1 Acidothermaceae bacterium
TGTCGCCGGCTCATCGAGAAATAGCACCGGCGGAAAGTGCATCAGCGCGCGTGCAATCATCACCCGCTGCAACTGCCCGCCAGACAACCGGTCGACCTTGTCTTTCGCTCGATCGGCCAGCCCGAACTGATCCAGCAACTCGACGGCACGTTCCTCGCGGACCTTCGGGGGCACGCCGTGATAAGCCGCATGAAAGAGCAAGTTCTGCCGGACGTCGAGTGAGCGATCGAGGTTCGGCCGTTGCGGCACGACACCGAGCTGCGTCCGAGCTCGCACCGGAAGGGCTACGACATCGACACCCGCGACGAAGGCGGAGCCGCCGGTCGGTTTCACCCGCGTCGTCAGGACACCGATGGTCGTCGTCTTGCCTGCGCCGTTGGGACCAAGCAGACCAAAGCACTCGCCCGAGGCGACCTGGAAGGAGATGCCATCGACGGCGTTGGTGTCGCGCTTGGGATAGCGCTTAAGAAGATCGACGACCTCTACCGCTGGCCCCGTCATGACACCTCGCCCTGTCTGAGTACGCTCTGACAATCCGGGTCGGTCCTGGGCGCCGCCGACCCCTCTTTCGGGAGTCCGAGCAGCATGCACCGGGCACAGTCACCCGCTACTGACACAGGCGGCCTCGTACTCACCCGCCGCGACTTGTTCACCCTACTTGGCTCGGCTGCGGTACTCGTCGCCTGCGGCGGCAAGTCCCATCCGACCTCGCCGATCACCGTCAGTTCCGGAACGCCCGCGAGCGGTGTGGCGAACTCCGCAAGCGCTAGCAACGCGGCGCCTGCGCCGACGAACGGCGGCAATTCGACGTCCGGCCGTGTCGTTCAAATCGGCGGACCGCATGCGACGGGTAAAGACGCCATGTCGGTCGAGGACGCGCAGCGCGAGGCGAAGGTCGCGAACGGACACTGGCAGGGCGGATGGCACGACGCGACAGGCGCGAGCGGCGACAGCGACATCGTGATCGCGATCGACGGCGCGAGCCGCACCGCCAAAGCCACCGTGTCCTTCGGCGGCAAGCTCTTGGGAACCGCTGTGCCAACGGTCACTTACGACATCGACCTGCTGTCGTTCATGATGACGGCCGACAGCTACAACGTGTCGAGCCCACAGTTCGGCCAGGTCACCATCAGTCCGGGCGGCGCCACCGACGCTTCGGGCAGCGCACACTCGGTTCCGGGCCGGCCTACCGTCGATCACATCGACGTCAACGGCACCAAGGCTGGCAAACGCGTCGACGTCGGCTACACGGTGTTTTACACCGACGGTCACAGCGTCAAAGGCACCATGGCCTGGACGACGGGCGGGCGGGCAGCTCCAGCTGCACTGGGTACCAGCGGGGCGCCGACGACGGCCGACATCGCCAGCGGTGCGTATGCCGCGGGCCTGCTCGATGCGAAATCGCTGACCACGATCTTCGGCCAACCATTTGGCGCACCGATATCCAACGGCGGCAAGCTCCTGTATGACAACGGCATCGCGACCAGTAACGGGCAGGCGTATTCGACGGCGCGCGATTACGTTGTCCAGTACACGGTCTATGTAGGCACCAATGCAGCCGACACCGCGGCCTTCTGGGCGAAGCAAAACCCCGGGTTGCCGACGACTCCGGGGCCGTGGCTTTCAGGCTTCTACTTCGTCGGGGCGGGTTTCTATGCCGAGTTGCCGACCCGGGTTCTGCTGGTGCAGGTCATTGCGCTGAAGCAAACCGGCGCGCCAACCGCGCAGCAGTCCGCGATGATCAAAGGGTGGACGATCCAGGTCACCACCGCGCTGACGAACAATCTCAAGTCGAGTTGAGCTGGTCGTACCAACGCAGGACACGTAATGCACGCAGCGTGTTCCATCTACTCGGGCGTCCGTCACCGTCCTCGAGGGCGAACCACACCTTGCCAGGATGCGTGTTTTCGAGCAGCCAGGTGCCGTCCGGTTGCTGCTTGGAGCGAAGCACGTCCATCGCTTCGTCAAGCCGCGGATCCGGAGGTCCTCCGACGTCCCTGAAGTACTCCAAGCCACGCAGGACGTCGTAGTGCCAGCGGGTCGGGAACGAGAAGTCCAACCAGTCCGGGTCGACCACTTCGCCGGTGCTCAGGCGCCGGAACAGCTTTCGCTGCAGGAAATACTCCTCACCCCGCCGTCGCGCCTCGACCGATCCCGGCAAGCCGCCGGTCGCGCGCTCGTGTGTGAGCAGCCCTTCGAGCACCCGGATCGTCGTGTGGAAGGACGAACGAACCGAACCTCTTTCCGCCTCGCAGTTCCACCCGCCGTCCTCGAGTTGCTCACCAAGCAACCTGGCCGCCACACCATCGACGTCCTGCTCGAAGTACGCACCGAGCACGAGCACCATGCCGTTGATGCACGGCTCGACCTCGCCCTCAAAGAACGGCTCGCCCGCGTACTCCCAACGGCAGTTCTCCTTGACCAGTGCGACCGAACGCCGCACCCGCTCACCCTGCGGGTCGATCCCGAAGTCGCGCAGCAGCATCAAGCTGTAGGCCGTTGCGCTCCACGGCTGGCCCTCGCCGAACTGGGCGGGCCCCTCGGATTCATCGATTGGCCCAGGAAACAACGCGCCGCCGTCCCACTGGCCGTCTTCGTCCTCCAACTCCAGCAGCCGAGCGCCCCAGCCCTGCGTGGCAATGCGCGCCCGCTCCGCCGCCACAATTTGAGCTGGCGCATCGGTGAGATCGAGCATGACCTGCCAACGGATGGCAGGGTCAGAATCGAGCAGCCAGTCGATCACGGTCATCCGCGGAACCTAGCGGTTGCTCATCATCGCGGCCAGCCGATCGACGATCGGCAGATCCGCAGGAACCCACGCAACGTCGTGCAACTCATCGACGGTCAGCCACCGCAAAGCCCCGTGCTCGATCGCCGTCGGCTCGCCGGCAGTAACAGCCGCCAGCCACACCCGCAGGACGCCGTGCTCGCCAATCGGCCAATCACGACCGACGCGCGCGCCAAGCATGATGTCGATCGCGAGTTCCTCATGGCACTCACGAATCAGTGCAGCCTCGTCAGTCTCGCCCGCGTCAACTTTTCCCCCCGGAAATTCCCAGAAACCGGCGAGCGACGGCGGATCGGACCGTTGCGCCGCGAGCACCCGCTCGCCGTCCACGATGGCGGCACCGACGACCACCTGCAGCGTCTCCACAGCCGCGCAGTCTGCCACGATCTTGCCTTGACTGCGCGCCGGTCGACGGGCGACGGTGGATTCATGGAACAACTGAGTGCGATCGATGTGGCTCGCGCACTCGCCGAGCTCAAGGACTGGACGGGCGACACAACTAGCCTGCGCCGCAGCATCAAGGCTTCGAGCTTCGCCGCCGGTATCCGGCTCGTCGATGCCGTCGCCGAGATCGCCGACGCCATGGACCATCACCCCGACATCGACATCAGATGGACGACGATCACGTTCGTCTGCTCGACGCACTCCGCGGGTGGGGTGACCGAGTTGGACGTCGAACTGGCGCGCCTGATCGACGATCTGGCCGGCAGCTAGCCGGGGTAACTCAGTCGCCTTCAGCGGGTCGAGTAGCCGATGAGCACACTTCGCGTGGCGTGGACACTGGAGCGGGCGGCGCTGCGAGGCCAGCTCGAGTACCGGCTGAACTTCATCGTGAGCACCTTCATGGGCATCAGATCTGGCGCTTCCCGGTCCGGCATTACCAAAGCGCCGGTAGTTGAGGATGCTCGTCGCTCGTCCCCACAGTCGGCTCGCGTAGTCCGTCGGTGTCCGCGCTGGGATCTAGGTTGGTCGAATGGACGCTCGTCGACGATCTCTTGTGGCCTCGGCGGCATTGCTCGTGGTCGCAATATGCGTAACGGGCTGCAGCGCAGGCGGCACCGCCTTCGCGCCAGACGCCAGCCCCTCGACGTCCGGCCCAACGACGTCTGCTGGCACGACGCCCGGCCAACTGAGCCTGCTTGTCGAGCCCGATCAGGGCATGGCGCCGATCTACGCGCTGATTGCGTCCGCTCGCAAGTCAATCGACCTCACGATGTACGAACTCGTCGACACCGACGCTGATCTCGCGCTCGAGCTGGCAGCGGGCCGCGGCGTCAACGTCAGGGTCTTGCTCGACGTCAATCGGGAGAAGGCCGCAAACCGTGCGGCGTATGCCGAACTGACGGACATGCGGGTGCATGTCGCCTGGGCAGA
>DASRZB010000408.1:0-3767 GCA_035653855.1 Acidothermaceae bacterium
GAATCGACATTGCTCGGCTGCGTCTACATCGATCCGCCGGAGAAAAGCGGCGCGGCCGCCGAGATTTGCTGGTGGGTGGTCGATGAGCTTGTTGGCAGTCCGAGCGAAGCCGCGCTCGACGAACTCGTTCCGCGCTGGATCGCGACGACATGGCCGTTCGAGAGCCCGCGACACATCGGACGCGACATCACCTGGGCGCAATGGCTTGACCTACCGGACGCCGAACTAGCCCGGTAACTACGCGCCCGCTCGCGCCGCTGCCTTCAGCTCCTTCTTGTGATCGCGAACCTTCTGCAAGGACTCCGGGCTGACGACGTCGGCAACTGACCGGAAGCTGCCGTCCTCGCCGTACGCGCCAGCCGCCTCGCGCCAACCACGTGGCCGCACGCCACGCTGTTTTCCCAAGAGGGCAACGAAAATCCGTGCCTTTTGCTGACCGAAACCGGGCAGCGTTGCTACCCGCGCGTGCAACTCGGCACCGGATTTCGCGCCCTCCCACACCGCCTCAGCGCGACCGTCGTAGTCCGCGACCAAGAGACGAGCGAGCCCCTGCACGCGGCCAGCCATAGCCCCGGGAAAACGATGGATTGCCGGGGGCCCGACAAACAGGGTGGCGAACTTTTCGGGGTCGTAGTCGGCCATGTCGTAGGCGTTGAGGTGATCGACACCCATCCGCTGCGCGAGCACGTAAGGACCGGCGAACGCCCGCTCCATCGGGAACTGCTGGTCGAGCAGCATGCCGACGAGCAGGGCCAGCGGATCACGGTCGAGCAACGCGTCGGCGTCCGGCTGTTGGGCAATCTGAACAGTCATGGGGCAGCTCCGTCCGGTCGATGCTCAAGCCTCGCAGATTCCCCGCGACCTGGGAAAGGCGGTTAGTACCAACCGCCAGCAGGAAGCTGCTCGCCGACGGGCACCTCGACATCGAGCACATTGCCCGGTGGCGCCAGCGGACAGGCCCATGTGGCGTCGTACGCGCACGACGGGTGGTAGGCGAAATTGAAGTCGAGCACTATCGTGCCCGCCGCGGCATCGCTGCCGAGGTCGGCGCCCTTAGCCGTGTCGATCAGGTAGCGGCCACCGCCGTAGGTCGTGCGATTCGCCGTCCGGTCGCGCAGTGGGATGAACACGCCTCCGCCGTAGCTGCGCAGCGCCCACACGTCGAGGCTGCCGACGTCCGAAACGACGACCCGACCGACGCGATCGAAGGGCACCACGCCGTCCGTCCCCGTCGCGACGTCGATGTGCAAGGGCGCAACGTCGACATCGACCGGCAGCTCGAACCGCCACGCCGGGTCGTACGCCTTGACCGGGACACCGGTGAACGCGGCACGACGATGCAGCGCAATCGGCGACTGCGAATGATGCGCGAACAGGTCGTCACGCCCGGCTGACCACACTGCATGCGCCTGCGAGACATCGGTTGCTTCGCGGACGACTGAGTAGAGGGCATGCACCCGGCGTCGCCAGTCGAGCAGGGTCAACGCGTGATCGTCCACGTTCTCTAGTCTGCCTCACTGAGGCAGCGAGAACCGTTTTGGTTGCTGGCTGCGACAGTGAGGGTGTGGCTGCAAGCAGGCGGCGATGACGGCGGGTCCCGAGATGGGGGAAGACGCTGCGCTGTTGCGTGCCGTCGCGCGCGGCGACGAGGACGCGCTCGCGGCGCTGTACGACCGACACGCGCCGTGGCTGACCATTCGCTTGTCACGCCGCTGTGGACGCCCGGACGTCGTCGACCACGCGGTCCAGGACACGTTTCTCGCGGTCTGGCGCGGCGCGCGCGCGTATCGGGGGGACGGCGACGTCGCAGCCGTTATCTGGGGCATCGGGGTCCGCCGATTGATCGACGGCATCCGACGTGAGTCCGCGACGACGCATCCGCCGGTGGGGCGCTCAGCTAGCACAGCCGTCGTGGTATCAGCCGAAGATCAGGTATTGGTCGGCCTGGAACATGGCCACCTCGGTCACGGCGACTGCGCACTCGCGTCGCCGTGCACGCGCAGGTGATACGTGCCGAGCGCGCCAAGTCCACTGAACGTGATGTCGTACACGTCGGGATAGTTCGTGTTCCACGGCCCCCGGTTGGTGGTGCCGACGAAGCCGCGCGCGACAACGTGATTGGCGCCATCGATGACGTCCCACGTCGCGTGCTTCACCCGGTAGCTCGCCATCAGGTAGGCGTGCTTCGCATCGCTTGGCAGGTAACCCACCTGGTCGACGCGTACGAGCGCCGCGGGGGCCGGTTGGGTGGCTATTGCGTCAGTTGGCACGGCCCCTAGTGACCCGAGCGCGACACCGACGAACAACACGGTGGCTGCGGGGAGGCTGACCCACTTCGTGTGACCCATGATCGTCACCTGACTGTTAGGAAGCCTTCCTACCGACCCACGAAGGGTAGGTCGCGGTGTGGGCACCGTCAAGACACTCCGATCCCGGAAGAGCACGCACAAAGCGGACAATCGGCCCTCTGAGAATTCCATGAGATGTACGTCCCAATAACTGCCTGACCTGCGGATTTACTGATGCTCCGCGGGCTTGATTCGTGAAATTCGGTGCCGATAACTCGCTCGTGCTCGCCGCCTCTCGTGCCACCCAACTCCTCGCCGAGTTCCTTGCGGTCGTCTCGTCGTTGCCCGACGCCGAGTCGGCCCTCACTGCTGGCGTCGAGGGTGCTGCAATGGCGTTGGAGGCACAGGCTGCCGCAGTGGTCTGCAACGGACGGGCACGGACCTCGATCGGCTACGCCGCTGATGCGGTACCACATCAAGAACTCGCGCAGGTCGCGGCCGGCGACCAACAAACTCTCGTCGTACCTGCGGCTCATCGGCCCGCGCGGGCGATTGCCGTACCCGTGGGATCGCTCGACGGGCACCTTGTCGTCGCGCGGGTGGGTGACGAGCCCTTCAGCACCGAGGAAGTCGAGCTGGCGCGCGGCATGGCGAGGGTGATGGACATGACCTTCCAGATGCTGCACACGTTGGACTCAGAGCGACAGCTGCGCGACCGCAGCGAGCGCCAGGCAGCGGAGAATGCAGCCCTGCTCGTCTCCCTGCGCGCACGGCAACGATTGTCCGAGGAGCTGTCCGCGATCCAGCGCGCGATTTCGCGGCGTGACCCACTCGCCGACATTCTCGACTCCGTCACCCGTGGCGTTCGCGACCTCCTCGGCGACGACATCGCCGTCCTACGCCAAGGCGCACCGACGCTGTCGACCGAGCACTCGGCGTCCGAGCCGTGGCTGCCGGCCGAATACCAGATCGTGTCAGTAGCCGGCGGTCCCGATGAACTCGCGGACTGGTTTGCCACCGTGCCGATGCCGGATCACCTTGCACCGGGTCGAGCCATGCGACCGGACAAGAGCGTGCACCACTTCACGTTCACTGCAGGACCATCGCGAGTGCAGAGCGCACCGCGACGGGTCAGGACCGCGATTGCCACGCCGGTGCACGAGAGCGGCAAAGTGATCGGGAGCCTCGTGGTCGGCTCGTGCGATCAGACTCGCGAGTTCTCCGACCACGACCGTGCCACGTTACTTGCTTTCGCTGAACACGCCAGCCTCGCGATGACCGACGCCAACACCTTGGAGGCGATGTACCGCGCGTTCCACGATTCGCTGACCGGCCTGGCAAGCCGTGCGCTCTTCCTCGACCGCCTGCACCACGGTCTTCTGCAGGCGGTGCGCACAAGGACGAACCTGACGCTGCTCTTCATCGACCTCGATCACTTCAAGATGGTTAACGACACTCTCGGCCACAGCGCCGGCGACG
>DASRZB010000409.1:0-3788 GCA_035653855.1 Acidothermaceae bacterium
GATCCAGTCACCGCCCCGACCCAGACAACTCTCTCAGTAAGAAAGTCAAGGGCTCGCGCGAGGTTTTTCGGGGTGGGATCGGTCGGGGTTGCGCTGCGGTGCCACCGCAGATCGCCTGGTGTGCGCTCGGTTGGGGTCGACCGGCAGCCCGGCGGCCGGTATTTGCGCGTGTTGGTGTCGGCCGGCGGGGTGGCCGGCAGCGGGATGGAGCGGTAGCTTGTTGGTGGGCGCGGGTGACTGACGTAGCGAAGCGCAGACGTCAGGAGCTTCGAGTCTGCCGCGCGGCTTTGCCCTTCGAGGGCCTAATTCATGCGCGCTCCGGTGTCGCGCTCGCGCCCACTCTTTTCTTCGGTGCGCTGGCCTGCCAGTCGCGGACCATCCGCTCGTAGGACGCTTCGGCTTGGCGGGCGAGCGCTCGCTCGGCTTCGCGCATCGTCTCGTTGGCCGAGTAGATCCCGGTGGCGGAGCGCGCGTAGCGCTCGGCGCCGGCGAGCAGTTCGAGCTTGCGCAGCTTCTTCGCAGTCAGCGACGGCTGGGTATGCGCGTAGTCCTCGCCGCGGGTCAGCAGACACCAGAACAAACACGCGAGCTTGCGCGCGGCCGCGACCGTCGCGATCTGGTAGCCACGCCGAGCTCGGACGCGCTGGTGAAACGCATGCAGCGGACCCGGCTGGCGCACGGCGCTGGTTGCTGCCTCGACCAGCGCCCAACGTGCCCGCGGTGAGCCCTGCTTGGAGATCCGTCCGGTCCGTGCCGGCGCAGACCCGGACTGGCGCACGCGCGGATCGAGCCCGAGATAGGCGACCAGTTGCCGGGAGTCCCCAAAACGGCGGATCTCACCGATCGCGGCCAGGAACGTCGCCGCGCAGATCACGTTGACGCCCGGCACCGTCAGCAGCCGCCTGGCGTCCGCAGAGCGCAGCGTCTGCTCGGCGATCAGCCGGTCGACCTGCGCGATCTCACTGTCGAGGAACTCGATCTGACGCAACGCCGCATCGAGGGTTTCTGCTTCTTCGACCGGCAGCTCGAGCGCGCGTAGCCAAACACGCCCTGCCTTCCCGAACATGTCGGAGAACGGGCAGCGGCCCTTGAGCCGGCGCATCAGGATCGCGTGCACTTCGTTCTTGCAGCGCGACCGCGCCCGCACCAACTGCTCACGGCGCGCCACGCGCCGGCGCAACACACGCGTCACCTCATCCGGGGTCCAGACCGCATCGAGATCACCCGCCCACAACAGCTTCGCCAGCGTCCTGGCGTCAAGCCGGTCGGTCTTCGCCCGCGCTTGCGTGATCCCCGTATCGCCCGGACTCACCACGACCACCCCGGCGACGCGGGGCTCCAGAATCCTCACGACCTCCCACGCACTGCCCGTCACCTCCAACGCCACCCGATCGCTCGCCGACAGGCTCTCGGCCAACACCCGCAGCGCCTCTGGCGTCGACGCCACCCGCCCAGCCGAACGCACCCCGCCCTGCTCACAGATCGCGACCTCGCAGAAATCACGGTGGACGTCCAAGCCCACCGCTCGACCGACCGACATCGCACTCACAACTCCACTCCTTCCCTCGAACGCTAGATCGGAGAACCAGCGGGCAAACGACACAGACGGATCCGCGCTCGCAGCGCAACCGGGCAAGTCGCAGGGGCGGCCACCGAAAGCCCGGGCTCGCAGCCCATGCCCAAAACCGGCCTGCCCCGCTGACGTGGCCCTCGACCTGGACCGATCGCCTCAACCGTGACCGAACACCGTCGATTCCCGGGCAGGAGCTGGCCGGAGTGGTCACCGCCCTCGGCTACGGCACGACGGGGCTGTCGGTGGGACAGCGGGTGTTCGGCATGACGGACTCGTATCGCGGCGGCGGGCTGGCGGAGTATGTGGCCATCGAGGCACGCAACCTCGCGCCGCTGCCGGGCGACATCGACTTCACGGTGGGCGCGAGCCTGCCGATGCCGGGGCTGACTGCGTGGCAGGGACTGTTCGACCACGGCCGTCTGCAGGCGGGGAAGAGCGTCCTCGTGCACGGCGCGGCCGGCGCAGTCGGGTCGATGGTGACGCAGCTCGCACGTGAGGCCGGCGCCTACGTCATCGGCACCGGGCGCGCTGCCGACCGTCAGAAGGCGCTCGACTTCGGCGCGCAGGAGTTCGTCGCCCTTGAGGACGACGCGCTGGAAGACGTCGGCGGCGTCGACCTGGTGTTCGACGTCATCGGTGGGGACATCCAGAAGCGGTCCGCAGGCGTGATTCGAGCCGGAGGGACACTGGTGACGATCGCCGGCCCGCCCGAGACGCGGCCCGCGGACGGCTTGGCGATCGACTTCGTTGTCCTGCCCGATCGTGCCCAACTGGGTGAGATCGTCCAGCGGGTGCGGGACGGACGGCTGCGGACGAACATCGGCAACGTCGCGAGTCTCGACGATGCCGTTGCAGCCTTCAACCGGACCGAGCGGATCAGCGGGCAGACGATCATCCGCGTTCGTCCGTGAACGACCAAAGAAACAAATAAGCGAGGAGACGATTCCCATGAGAGCAATCGTGGTAACGGACCGGGCTGCGGGAACGGCCGGGATGACGCTGGTGGAGCGGCCCGAGCCGCCGGCAGCGATAAACGACGTCATCGTTCAGATTGATGCGTCGGGATTCGTCCCGACTGAGTTGGAGTGGCCTTCGACTTGGGCCGATCGCCGCGACCGTGACCGAACACCGTCGATCCCTGGGCACGAGCTGGCCGGAGTGGTCACCGCCCTCGGCTACGGCACGACGGGGCTGTCGGTGGGACAGCGGGTGTTCGGTCTCGCGGACTGGCATCGCGACGGCACGCTGGCGGAGTATGTGGCGATCGAGGCGCGTAACCTCGCGCCGCTGCCGGGCGACGTCGACTTCACGGTGGGCGCGAGCCTGCCGATCTCGGGCTTGACCGCGTGGCAGGGACTGTTCGACCACGGCCGTCTTCAGGTGGGGCAGAGCGTCCTCGTGCACGGCGCGGCCGGCGCAGTCGGTTCGATGGCGAGCCAGCTCGCACGTGAGGCCGGCGCCTACGTCATCGGCACCGGACGCGCCGGCGACCGCGAGAAGGCGCTCGACTTCGGCGCGCAGGAGTTCGTCGCCCTCGACAACGACGCCCTGGAAGACGTCGGCGGCGTCGATCTGGTATTCGATGTCATCGGCGGAGACATCCAGAAGCGGTCCGCAGGCCTGATCCGGGCCGGAGGAACCCTGGTGACCGTCGTAGGGCCGCCCGAGGCACGGCCCGCCGACGGCCTGGCAGTCGACTTCGTCGTGGAGTCGGATCGTGCCCAACTGAGTGAGATCGTCCAGCGGGTGCGGGACGGACGACTGCGGACCAACATCGGCAACGTCGCGACCCTCGACGATGCTGTCGCCGCCCTCAACCCGACTGAGCGACGCAACGGGAAGACGATCATCCGCGTTCGTCCATAAGGACTCGGAGGCGACGAGGGCGCGGAAGACGCTGGACGCGCCAACGCCGAGCTTGGCGGCAGCGTTCGGAAGCAGTCCGGCAGCCTCGGGACCCGACCATCGTCGCGTATGGCCCACCTGGGAAATCGACGGTCAGCCCGGGAGAGCGCCCCTTGAGCTCGCCAACGCACGGCACTGGTCAAGAACGTCTCCTGAATGCGCGAGGAACGAGGGGCTGCCGCGGCCGGCGTGCTCGGCTGGTCGCACGGGCGGCCCGCTGCACGAGGTGCTGGTGACGCATCCGCCGAGGCTTCTCCATGCACCCATCAGGAGCCGCGCCCGAAGAGTGGGCGAGATGGCTGCTCCAGGT
>DASRZB010000410.1:0-4586 GCA_035653855.1 Acidothermaceae bacterium
TTGCGGTTACCAAGGACCAGACCACCGTAAGTAACGACGAGAACGCGTCGGGCGTGACGAACGCGGAGAACTCGCTGGCATCCGGCGAACTGCGCGACCAGCAGACGATCCAGAACGACCAGACCGCGATCAGCAACGCCCAGACCGCACAAGCGCAGGGTCTCGCCAAGGACCAGCAGTCGATCACCAACGCACAGCAGGGCGTGACCAACGCCCAGCTGTCGCTCGAGTCGACGGAGAACAACAACGCGCAGAAGACCGCCGCGCCGTTGGCGTCCGCCGTCCAGACCGATCAAGCGGCGATCGAGCAGGCACAGGCGCAGGTCGACACGGCGAAGACCACCCTCGATGCGACCGCACTAGTGGCTCCGGCCGCCGGAACCATCGGCGCAATCAACGAGACCGTCGGACAGACCGTGAGTGCCGGCACGACATCGACCGCTGGCTCCACGACCGGCTCGTCGACCTCCTCCAGCAGCAGTTCGTCGTCCCCCTTCATCACGCTGACCAACCTGACGGATCTGCAGGTCGTGGCCGATGTCGACGAGGCCGACGCGTCGAAGGTGGTCGTCGGCGCACCCGCAACTGTGACGTTGAACGCGCTACCAACCCAGGAGTTCGCCGCAACCGTGATTGCGGTCGCGAACAGCTCGACGGTCGTGAGCAACGTGGTCGAGTACCAGGTCACGTTCGCCCTCAACAACGTCAATCCCGCGATTAAGCCGGGCATGACGGCGTCGGTGACGGTGACGACGGCGAAGGCCGACGGTGTCTTGAACGTGACGTCTTCCGCGGTACACACGGCGGGCGGCACGTCGTACGTGCTGGTCATGCAGCCTGATGGCACGCAGAAGCAGGTCGACGTTGTTGTCGGCCTCAAAGGTGACACCACGACGGAGATCACCGGCGCAGTGAAGGCCGGCGATGTCGTCGTCCTGCCGGCGACGACGATCGCGACGGGCACCGGCACCACGACGACGAACCGCACCGGTCCCACCGGCGGTCTTGGTGGCGGCGGAGGGGCGATCTTCGGTGGCGGTGGCTTCGGCGGGCGGCCGGGCGGGTGAGCGCGCCAGCAGCCGCCTCCCACGCCGGCGGAGCCCCGGCTGCCATTCCGGTGATCCGGTTGTGGCAGCTGACGAAGACGTATGGCGACGGTGAAGCCGCCGTGCACGCGCTGCGTGGCGTGAGTCTCTCGGTCTACCAGGGTGACTACGTCGCCATCATGGGCGCGTCCGGCTCCGGAAAGAGCACGCTCATGAGCATCATCGGCTGTCTCGACGTGCAGACGGCGGGGCGCTATCTGCTCGACGGCGTCGACGTGGAATTGCTGGACGAGAACGAGTTGTCCGAGATCCGCAACCGAAAGATCGGATTCGTCTTTCAGAGCTTCAACCTGTTGTCGGGCTCGACCGCGTTGCAAAACGTCGAGTTGCCGTTGACGTATGCGGGTGTGCGATCTGGTGAACGCCGCCGCCGGGCAACCGCGGCACTCGACGCGGTTGGACTTGCCAGACGGTATGGGCACCGGCCGGCAATGATGTCGGGCGGTGAGCGTCAGCGGGTCGCGGTCGCGCGCGCCATCGCGGTCAACCCGTCGCTGATCCTCGCTGACGAGCCCACTGGCAACCTCGACTCGGTCGCGACCGACGACGTGCTCGCCATCTTTGCTCGGCTGAACACCGAGGGTCGCACAATCGTGATGATCACCCACGAGAATGAGGTGGCCCAACACGCCAAGCGGGTCGTGCGAGTGAAGGACGGTCTGATCATCGACGACACGCGGCAAGCGCCCATCGAGGGGCCGCCGCCGTTGCACACCCTGACGACGTACGCGGAAGCCGGTATCCGCGGATGATTAGGGCCGACAGCTTTCGGATCGCGATGGCAGGTATCCTCCACAACCCGATGCGATCGTTGCTCACGATGCTTGGCATGCTGATCGGCGTCGGCTCGGTCATCATGCTCGTCGCCGTGGGCACGGGGTCGTCGCAGAAGGTGGCGAAGCAGATCGAAGGCCTTGGCACCAACTTGCTGCAGATCAGCAAGCAGGGTGGCTTCGGTGGCTTCGGTGGCCGGGCGACGACCGGGACCCAATCGAAACCCGCGAACCTGACGGCGGCAGATGTCGCGGCCTTGGAAGACAAGACACAGAACCCCGACGTTGTGGCCGTTGCGCCCGTCACGACGGCGAACTCGGTGACCGCGGTCTATCAGGGTGCGTCGTACTCACCGTCCTCGTTCGTTGGTACGACACCGAGTTACGAGCAGATCAAGGACTACCAAGTTCAGGAAGGCACGTTCTTCACCGCCGCGGACGAGACCCAGCACAACCGCGTTGCGGTTATCGGCGAGACCGTGGCAACGAACCTGTTCGGCACCGCCGACCCGATCGGTAACAACGTGCAGTTCAACGGCGCGAGCTACCAGATCATCGGTTTGTTGAAGCCGAAGGGTACAAATGGAATTCAGGACCAGGACGACGTCGTGATGGCGCCGCTCACGGCGGTACAAGACACCCTGACCGGCTACAGCACGTCATACTCCAGCATCGATGTTGAGGCGGCGTCTCCGGCGAAGCAGGCCGACGCGCAAGCCGAGGTGACCGCGACTCTGGAGACCACGCACGGCATCGCCGCAGGCGGAACTGCTGACTTCCGAATTCTCAATCAGGCAAGCCTGCTGCAGACCTCGTCGTCGTCGAACAAGGTGTTCACGACACTGCTCGGCATCGTTGCCGGAATCAGTTTGCTGGTCGGCGGCATCGGCGTCATGAACATCATGCTCGTGACAGTGACCGAGCGGACGCGTGAGATCGGCATTCGCAAGGCGATCGGCGCGAAGCGTTCCGACATCTTGGGGCAGTTCCTGGTTGAGGCAGTGCTGTTGTCGGCCATCGGTGGACTCGTCGGCGTTGCCGCAGGTATCGGCGGCAGTCATTTCAGGATCATCGGTATCCAGCCTGTGGTGGCGGACTATTCCGTTGTGCTCGCCTTCGCTGTGTCCGTCGTGACTGGCCTCTTTTTCGGGCTCTACCCAGCGAGTCGGGCAGCGCGACTGCTGCCCATCGAAGCACTGCGATACGAGTGAGGCACGACATGCAGCACGAGTGCGCCAGGAACCCCGACCGGAGAATCTGATGACCCAGCACAGCACCGACCCGGCCAATGTCGTCGGATACGACTCGCCCAATGGCGTCGCCTCGAGCTTCGCCCCCGACTTCGACGAGCCGCCGCCGCCACCACTGCCGAAGACGCGGCGGCGCAAGCTGCCGATCGCGACACTGGTGCTCGCGCTGGCTGCCGTCGGTGCGGCCGGGTTCTTCACCGGCGTCAAAGTGGAGAAGAGCAAGGTGCCGGCTTCGACGTCGAACGCATCTCGACTCGCGGCCGCGGCTGCCGCGTTCGGTACCGGTGCAACGGGTGCGCGCGCGAGCGCATCGCCGCCCGCTGGCGCCACCGGCGCGGCCGGCGCCAGGGCGGCGGGTACCGGAGCAGCGGCTGGGACCGGCGCAAACGCCACTGGCGCGGCGAACATCATCGGCACAGTGACGGTGATCGACGGAACGACGCTCTACGTCACCGACTCATCAGGCAACGTGGTGAAGGTGACGACCAACACGGGCACCACGGTCTCGAAGACCGACACGGGAACCGTCAGCGAGCTAGCACCAGGAGAGTCGGTCGTGATCAGGGGAGTGCAATCGTCGGCGGGCGTGTACGCGGCGCAATCGGTGAGTGAAGGCGCGGCAGCAGCGTTCGGCGGCGGGGCGGGTGGTTTCGGCGGGCGAGGACGTGGCGCGGCGGCAGTTCCGAGCGCGTCGGCATCGGCGGGGAGTAACTGATGAGCGCTCGTCGCGTGGCACAGGTACTGGCCGTCACGGCTGGTACAGCATGTGTCGCGGTATTGGTCGCGGCGTGTGGTGGTGGCACAAAGGCAGCGTCGACAACGTCGACGACGCCGGCGGTTAGCCCTGTGGTCAGTGCGTCACCGAGTGCGACCGCGAGTGTCGCCGGCAGTGGCGCACCGGGCGGCCGGAACGGCGCCGCTTTCGCGGCGTACACGGCGTGTCTCACGCAACATGGCGTGACCGTGCCCTCGTTCTCGCCCGGCGCGCGCCCGTCTGGCACTTTTAGCCGTCCGCCAGGCGGATTCAGTCGCCCACCCGGCGCGAGCCGTGGACCAGGTGGCGGTGGGTTCGGCGGGTTCGGCGGGTTCGGAAGTCCGAACCCGAGCACGTCCGCCGCGCGCGCGGCGTGCGCCAGCTTGCTCCCCGCAGGAGCGGTCGCTGGTAACCGAACGATCAGCGCGACAACGTTCGCTGCATTCAAAAGTTGCATGTCCGACAACGGGGTGACGATCACATCGACCGATCCCCAAGCGGCGGTGCGCGGTCTTGACCGTACCGATGCGAAAACCGCGGCCGCGCTCAAGATCTGTCAGCCCATCTTGGGTCAGGGTGCTGACTCCCGCGCAGCGACGCCGAGTCCGTTGCCGGCAGCCTCGAGCTAATTGGCGTGACAACTGCATTTGACGTCGAGCTGGGGGGATGACGACCGGGGCGCCGCCGGGGGGCTACAACAGGC
>DASRZB010000411.1:0-3062 GCA_035653855.1 Acidothermaceae bacterium
CGCCGCCCCAATACACGGTCTCGATCTTGGGTCGCCCGACCGCTCCGAGCCGGGCATAAGCGACGAGTTCGTGCGAGCGCGCCAGTACCGAGATCGTGTCGAGCTGGACCGCGCGTAACGACCCCAGCATGCCCGCGACGCCGGCTCGGCGGTCAGGGGAGCCGACGAGGTGCTGGGCAGCCAGCGCGAACCGGCGGGCCTCGTCGGCTGACAATTCGACTGCCGGCGCTACTGCGGGAGGTCGGGGCATGGGTCGGATCGTAGGTGTCGGTGCTGACGGCAGGCGCGCTGAGGCGTCGGCCTCGCCTACGATGGCGGAAGGACGGACCGCACGCCCCCGCCGTCCGGCTATCGTCTAGGACCGTTTCGAGGAGCCAATCTTCGTGCCCGCAATCTTCGACAAGCTCATGCGCGCCGGCGAGGGGAAGATCCTTCGCCAGCTCAAGGCGATCTCCGATCAGGTCAACTCGGTCGAGACCGAGTTCGAGGCCCTGTCGGACGCCGAGCTGCGGGCGCAGACCGATGAGTTCAAGGAGCGTTACGCGGGCGGCGAGAGCCTGGACGACCTGCTGCCGGAGGCGTTCGCCACGGTCCGGGAAGCCGCCCGACGCACTCTTGGACAGCGGCACTTCGACGTCCAGATCATGGGCGGTGCGGCCCTGCACTTGGGCAACATCGCCGAGATGCGCACCGGTGAGGGCAAGACCCTCGTCTCGACGCTGCCGGTCTACCTGAACGCGCTGGCAGGCAACGGCGTCCATGTTGTCACTACCAACGACTACCTGGCCCGCCGTGACTCGGAGTGGATGGGCCGGGAGCACCGCTTCCTCGGCCTCGACGTCGGGGTGATCTTGTCGCAGATGCCAGCAGCTGAACGGCACGCTGCCTACAACGCCGACGTCACGTATGGCACGAACAACGAATTCGGCTTCGACTACCTGCGCGACAACATGGCCCTGAGTTCCGAAGAACTGGTGCAGCGCGGGCACTACTACGCAGTCGTCGACGAGGTCGACTCGATCCTGATCGACGAGGCGCGTACCCCGCTGATCATCAGCGGTCCGGTCGAGCTCAACCTCAAGTGGTACACCGACTTTGCTTCCCTTGTCGCCCGATTGAAGCGCGGCGAAGAGGGCGAGGGCGACTACGAAGCCGATGAGAAGAAGCGCACGGTCGCCATCACCGAACAGGGTGTGCAGCGCGTCGAGGACTGGCTGGGGATCGAGAACCTGTACGAGGCCACCCACACGCCGCTGGTCGGCTACCTGAACAACGCGTTGAAGGCCAAAGAACTCTTCGCCCGAGACAAGGACTACGTCGTCATCGACGGCGAAGTGCTGATCGTCGACGAGTTCACCGGGCGCATGCTGTACGGCCGCCGCTACAACGAGGGCATGCACCAAGCGATCGAGGCCAAAGAGGGCGTCGAGATCAAGCAGGAGAACCAGACGCTCGCGACGATCACGTTGCAGAACTACTTCCGGCTCTACGAAAAGCTGGGCGGCATGACGGGTACGGCAAGCACGGAGGCTGCCGAGTTCGACCAGATCTACAAGCTCGGCGTGGTGCCGATCCCGACGAACCGTGATGCGATCCGCATCGACCAGCGCGATGTGGTCTTCAAATCGGAGAAGGCCAAGTTCGAGTCGGTGGTCGACGACATCGCCGAGCGCCACGAAAAGGGTCAGCCAGTTCTGGTCGGCACTATCAGCGTCGAGAAGTCGGAGTTGCTGTCAGGGATGCTGTTGCGCCGCGGCGTGCCGCACGAGGTCTTGAACGCGAAGTACCACGAGAAGGAAGCCGCGATCATCGCGCAGGCCGGCCGCAAGGGTGCCGTGACCGTGGCGACGAACATGGCCGGTCGCGGCACCGACATCATGCTCGGAGGCAACCCCGAATTCCTCGCCCAGCTCGAGCTTTCCGAGCACGGGCTGTCGCCCGTCGAGACGGCTGAAGAGTACGAGGCGGCATGGCCGGACGCGGTTGCGAAGTGGAAGGGTTCCGTCGCGGCCGAGCACAGCGAGGTCGTCGACCTGGGTGGGCTCTACGTGCTCGGCACCGAGCGGCACGACTCGCGTCGCATCGACAACCAGCTGCGCGGACGCTCCGGTCGCCAAGGCGACCCCGGGGAGTCGCGCTTCTACCTCTCGCTGGGCGACGACCTGATGAGGCTGTTCAACGGCGCCGCGGTCGAGAAGATCATGGACACGCTGAACATTCCCGACGAGGTGCCCATCGAATCGAAGATGGTCACCCGCGCGATCCGTTCCGCCCAGACGCAGGTCGAGCAGCAGAACTTCGAGATCCGCAAGAACGTGCTCAAGTACGACGAGGTGCTCAACAAGCAGCGCACCGTCATTTACGCCGAG
The DNA here is from genome assembly GCA_035653855.1 of Acidothermaceae bacterium. Lineage (GTDB taxonomy): Bacteria > Actinomycetota > Actinomycetes > Acidothermales > Acidothermaceae > PALSA-607. The sequence goes on from DASRZB010000411.1 coordinate 2,370, forward strand.
CGGCGTCGCGTGTTGCATGGCGATGACCTGCACGAGCAGGTACGCCAGATGGTCGACGACGTGATTCGCGGATATATCGAGGCGGCAACGGCGGAGGGCTACGCCGAGGAGTGGGACCTCGAGGAGTTGTGGAAGGCGCTCAAGACCCTGTATCCGGTCGCACTCACGATCGAAGAGGTCGAAACGGCGAGTGGCGGTGGCCGCGAAGGGCTGAGTGCGGAGTTCCTCGAGGAGGAGCTGATCGCGGACGCGCAGGCCGCCTATGACCGGCGCGAAGAAGGGCTCGGCACGCTGCCCGACGGCGAGCCGATCATGCGCGGGCTCGAGCGGGACGTGGTGCTCAACGTGCTCGACCGCAAGTGGCGCGAACACCTCTACGAGATGGACTACCTGCAAGAAGGCATCCAGCTGCGGTCGTACGGCCAGCGTGACCCACTGGTCGAGTACCAGCGCGAAGGCTTCACGATGTTCACGACGATGATGGACGCCATCAAGGAGGAGTCGGTCCTGCTGCTGTTCAATGCCCAGGTGCAGGTCACAGCGCCCGAGCCGCCTGTTGACGTTGCTGCGACCGACGAGCCAGTTTCGGACGCCGCAGCGCCGGCGGAGCCCGCACCTGCACCCAAGACCGTGGCGCAGGAAGTCGCGGGCGCGGCCGACGGCGCCGGGCACGGCATGCCGCACCTAGTGGTT
>DASRZB010000412.1:0-4004 GCA_035653855.1 Acidothermaceae bacterium
CCGACGAGCGAGCAAGCGGTACTCAACAGGGTGCGTGAGCTCTGGCCGGGCGTCTCGGCGGTCGCCTCGCACCAGATCACCCGCGAGTGGCGAGAATATGAACGGACCAGCACCGCGGTGTTGTCGGCCTACATACAGCCGGTCGCCGAGCGGTATCTCCGCCGTCTCGCGGACAGTGTCCGCGACGCGGACTTCGCCGGCCAGCTCTACGTGATGCAATCGAACTGCGGTGTCGACTCAGTCGAGAAGGCGCAGCAGATTCCGATCACGATGGTCGAGTCGGGACCGGCGAGCGGCGTTCTTGGAGCGGCAGAGCTCGGTCGACTGATCGGCGACCAGAACGTCCTCGCACTTGACATCGGCGGAACGACTGCGAAGTGCTCTCTCATCGAGGGCGGGCGCGTGAAGATCATGACCGACTACTGGATCGAGCGCAGCCGGCAGAGCGCCGGCTACCCAATCATGGTGCCGGTCGTCGACCTCGTAGAGATCGGCAGCGGTGGCGGGAGCATTGCCTGGGTCGACGACTTCGGCAAGCTTCACGTCGGCCCGCAATCGGCAGGGGCCGTTCCGGGTCCGGTCGCGTATTCACGCGGAGGAACGCAGGCAACTACTACAGATGCCAATCTCGCCCTCGAGCGCATCAACCCGGCCTACTTCTGCGGCGGCGAGTTGGACGCCGACATGGATGCGGTCGGTGCGGCACTCGACGTAATCGCGCGGCGGCTCGGCGTCGGCCGGATAGAGGCCGCGCGCGGAGTGGTTCGAATCGCCAACAGCAACATGATCAACGCCTTGAAGCTTGTCTCCGTCAATCGCGGCCATGACCCGCGCGACTTCACCCTGGTCGCGTTCGGCGGCGGCGGCGGGATGCACGCGGTCGAGCTCGCGGCGGAGCTCGGCATCCGCAAAGTCGTGATTCCCCAGGCTGCGGACGTCTTTGCCGCGTGGGGAATGCTGATGAGCGATCTCCGCCGCGACTACTTCGTCACGCGCGTGCTACGGGTGAATCAGGCGGACGCGACGAAGCTCGACGAGCTCCTCATCGAGGTCGCCGGAGCAGCGCTGGAGCAATTCTCGCATGAGGGTGTGACGGCCGAGCGGGTGCGGTTTCTGCGCTACGGAAGTCTCCGCTACGAAAACCAGGAGCACACCGTGGAGGTGCTCCTGCCGGAGGGGACGATCGACAGCATCGCCCAGGCTCAGCTCGCAGACGCCTTCCACCAAGCGTACGAGCGGGAGTACACCTACCGCCTCGACGCCCCGATCGAGTTCGTCAGCGTCCACCTCGTCGCGATTGCCGAGGTCGGCAAGCTCGTCCCGACTCCACTGCCGCGCACCGGCCGGCCCGTCGAGGAGGCATGCAAAGCGCGGCGAGACGTCGACTACGCGACAGGAGGCGTACACAGCGCGGCAATCTACGACGGCGACCTGCTCGACCCCGGGCAGCGCTTCGCCGGCCCGGCGATCGTCGAGACGAGTGGAAGCACCACGGTCGTCCACCCGGGCAACACGGTCGACGTCGACGACTACGGCAATCTCGTCATCACCATCGGCCGCGGCGCGGGCGACGGTGAAGCATGAGCAGTAACGATCCCGACCCGATCACGCTCGAGATCATCCAGAACTCGCTGCAGTCGATCAGCGACGAGATGTTCGCGGCGTTCCGCAAGACCGCGATGAGCGCGATCATCTATGAGGTGCTCGACATGGGCACCTGCATCACCGACGGCGACGGCAACCTCGCCTCGTCCGGCGCCGGCATACCCGCCTTCGTCGGGGTACTCGACAAGGCGGTGAAGCGCATCATCGAGGTGAACGACGGCCCGGACGAGATCCGCCCCGAAGACATCTTCGCCACCAACGACCCCTTCTACGGCGGCGTCACGCATCTGAACGACGTCGTGCTCGCGATGCCCGTCTTCGCCGACGGCCGGCGCGTGGCCTGGACTGCGAACATCGCGCACTGGAACGACGTCGGCGGCATGGTGCCCGGCTCGATCTCCAACGAGGCGCGCGAGATCTTCCAGGAAGGCCTGCGCCTGCCCGCCGTCAAGCTCGTCTCCGAAGGGACCCCTATCAAGCCGGTCATGGAGATCATGAAGTGCAACAGCCGCCTGCCCGACTACCTACAGGGCGACATGTGGGCCGGAATCGCCGCGGCACGCGTCGGCGAGCGACGCCTGCTCGAGCTAATCGGAAAGTACGGCCTCGACACCTTCCTGACCGCGCTCGCACTCTTCATGGACTACGGGGAACAGGTGTCGCTGCGCGCGCTCGAAAAGCTGCCGAAAGGCCGCTTCACCCTCGCCGAAGAGCAGGACAGCGGCACGGTCTACACCGTGACCGTCGATATCAGGGACGACGAGTTCGTCGTCGACCTACGCGACAACCCCGACCAGGACTACGGCCCGAACAACGCCAGCCGCGACGGATCGGTAGTGGCGGCGCAGATGGTCTTCATGAACATCACGGACAAGCACAGGGCGGCGAACGCAGGCCACTTCCGCCCGCTGACGCTGCTCACACGCCCCGGTTCGGTATTCGACGCGAATCCGCCAGCCGCGTTCGCGACCTACTACGAGGTCGAAGTCCGCCTGTACGACCTGATCTGGCGCTGCCTGGCACCGCATCTCGGCCATCGACTACCGGCGGGCGGCTTCGGCTCCATCTGCGGCACCTTCATCGGCGGCCCACATCCCGACACCGGACGCCATTTCACGATCGTCGAACCGCAGGTCGGCGGCTGGGGCGGGTCGGCGGCCCGCGACGGCAACAATGCCGTCTTCAGCGGCTTCCACGGCGACACGTTCAACTGTCCAGCCGAGGTCGCGGAAGCGCGCTACGGCCTCTACGTCGACCGGCTCGCGCTCAATGACGCCGACGGAGGTGAAGGCGAGCACCGTGGCGGCAAGGGCATCGTGCTCGAATATCGTGTGCGCTCAGACGGCTGCTTCTTCACCTGCGCGTACACGCGAAACAAGCACAAGCCGTGGGCCCTCGCCGGCGGTCTCGAAGGATCGCCCAACTATGCAGAGGTGATCCGCGCCAACGGCACCGTCGAACAGCACGCCGTCGTCACCGCACTCGAGGTGAACGAGAACGACGTGATCCGCATCCACACCGGCAGCGGCGGCGGCTACGGCGACCCGCGGCGACGGCCCCGCAAGAAGGTGCACGACGACCTCAGGAATGGGTTCGTCACCACAGCGCGCGCTGTCGCCGTCTACGGCCTCGAGCTCGACGCGAGACCGGACACCCGATGAGCCATCGACGCCTCCAAGCTTTCCTGACGCTCTGGTTGTTGGGGTCGTCGAGCGGAGCAACCGTCACTGGTTACTCGCGTGCGCGTAAATAGCAAATCCGGGTGGGTCGCCGAGGAGGGTGACCTCAAGTCGGCGGGTGCATTTACGTGGTCGTCTCCTGTTGACCGATCGCGATGGTGTCCTCGGTTCCGTCCGGGCGTCGGAAGCGAAGGGTGTTGCGGTCGGCCAGATCGGGGGCGTCGAAGCGGACGCCGTGCATGCCGAGCCCGAGCAGTGCCGAGTCGCGGCCGGTCCACGTGCCGCCGTCGTCGCTTGACAGTGAGTTCGGGAAGTCCCTCGAAGGCGTAGACTTTTGGCGTGGTGCGCGCGCTGGTCGTGACGCTCTTTGCGGGGTGTTTGTTGCTCACTCCGTCTACGGGGAGCGCCGCCACATCGCCTCTCCGCCTCGCTCAGATGCCGTACGTTGGGGTGTCGTGTCCGGAAGCGAACGTGACGACCTGCGGACGCGTTGGTGTCGCTGTTTGGCTCAGTCGGCGTGGCGCGAGTGAGGTCGTTGTCTCTGTCGCGGGCGTGCGCGCCCGACTCGGGCCTCCGCCGCGGAACACGTCGTCGCCCTCGTGGCGCACGTTTGTGCATCTGCCCTTGGCCAGGATGGGGATCCCGGCCGTCTGGGATGGTGAGCCGTACAAGGTGCTCACGCTTCGAGTGCTCGTGCGCTATGGGCGCCACTGGCTTGGC
>DASRZB010000413.1:0-3775 GCA_035653855.1 Acidothermaceae bacterium
GTTCGCCGGTGCTGGCATCCGCGTGCTCAGGTCCCCGCCGCGGCGCCACGAGCCAACGCCTTCGCCGAACGCTGGGTCGGTACCGTTCGCCGCGAGTGCCTGGACCGGTTGCTGATCATCAACCAGCGCCACCTCCTCGCGATGCTCACCGAGTACGCGATGTCGATCGCGACGGCGGCAACAAGAAGTGCGCCGATGATCGCGGCGACTGCCGACGCACCGGTTGCCGCGGCAATGGCGGCGTAGATAACGCCGGCAATCAGCCCGGGGATCACCACACCAGTCATCGATGTGTTGAGCCTCATGGCTGACCCTTCCGCCGCCGCTGGATGCCGGTCGCTGGCCCCGAGGTTACCGCTGGACCGTTGCTACGCATCAAGCAGCTACCAGGAGCCGAGTGGTGCCCGCCCAATGCGAAGCGCCCCAAACGAATCACCCGCAATAGCCGCGGGGATGGTCGTTTCTTCGCGCCTGCCTACTTAGGGAAGCCACCCGGTGGGGTATCGAGCCGCCTCCGCACGCTGTGTGTCGGAGAGGGTGGCCGGGTCAACTCGCGCGATGAATTCCCACTTGCGATGAACGGGGCATCGCTGGAGGCGACGACCTCCGAGACGTACCGCTTTGAACGACGCCAAAGGGATCCACTTGGTCTCGAAGAGACCACCTTGGCTGCACCTCACGATCGCCATGTACCGACGGTACTCCGCAACTGGAGCCCCACCGGGTCGACCCGAGCCACTCTCGGACGGGTCAGCGAATGCCTTCAAGCAATGCGCGCTCATGCCGCTTTGACGCGCGTTCGATCGTGCCGATGACAGCTGGTTCGGTCTGCCCGCCTCGCTTGCTGGAGCTGAACCCCAATCTCGTGCCCGTGACAGCGCGCCAGCGAGTCATGGCTCGTTAGGCGAAGTAGTGACCCGCGTCGAGGTCTTCGAGCAGTGTTGGGCCGGTCGGCGTCCAACCGAGCAACTCGCGCGTCGATTCGTTCGACACGACGACGTCCATCCCGGCGAACGGGAAGGCAGCGAAGTGCGACGGGTCGACACTGCGGACCGGGAGCGCCATGTGTCGACCGATCGACTCGGCGATGGCGCGTACCTCGACCGGTGGCTCACCGGCCGCGACCAGCTGTGCTCTCGGCGGTGCCTTCTCGAGCGCGAGGACATAGAGCTGGGCGAGATCGTCGACGTGCCCGGCGGCCCAGTGGTTGGTGCCCTCGCCGAGGTAGCCGGACACGCCTGTCTGGCGCGCGATCTGGATCATGAGCGGTATGAAGCCGTGCTTGTCGCGATCGCTGTGCGTAGAGTTCGCGATGGCGACGAGTACCGCCCGCACGCCTTGCGAGGCGTAGTCCGCGATCGCGTTTGCGACCTCGCCGCGCGGGTTCTGCGTGGTGGCCGAGCCGAGCCCGACGCCGACGAATGCCTTGTCCGAGCCGACGAGCGCGTCGCCGATCGCACGCGCGGCGGCGATGTCTTTGGATACGGCCCCGGCGAAATCGCCGGCCCTCATCGTCTCGTGATCGAAGGCCAAGTGGACGGTTGCGTCGGCACCAGCCGCCGCGGAGGCCAGGACGTCGAGATCGCCGAGGCCGCCGCGCGCGACCGTTGCGCCCATCGCTGTGACCTTCGCGGCCGACTCGTCCGACCGGGCCAGTCCGATGACCTCGTGGCGGGCATTGATCAGTGCTGGGACGACGGCGGACCCGATGTAGCCGCTCGCGCCCGTGACGAATACGCGCATGTGGAACTCCTCGAAGTGATGTGACTCAGAAACATCACCCTATACAGGGTGACGGTACTTCGTAACATCACCTACCCTGGGCGGCGTGGCCAGGTGGGAACCGAACGCACGCGCGCGTCTCGTGCGTGCAGCGCTCGAACTGTGCACTGCGCAGGGCTACCCGGCAACCACCGTTGCCCAGATCGCCGATCGCGCCGGGCTGACGAAGACAACGTTCTTCCGGCACTTCCCGGACAAGCGCGAGGTGTTGTTCGCCGGGCAGGACGAGCACTCGCGCATCCTCGCCGAGGCGATAGCGGCAGCGCCGGTCGAGGCGACACCGATCGAGGCCGTCGCTGCTGGTATCAGCACGCTCGCGACGACTTTCACCCCCGAACGGCGCGAGTTCGGCCGGATGCTGATCGCGCTGATCGACGCCAACGACGACCTCAAAGAGCGCGCCGCCTACAAACACGCCCGTCTCGCCGAGGCGACGACCGAGGCGTTGAAGGCGCGCGAGGTGCCGACGGGCACAGCCGGGCTCGCCGCCGAACTCGGAGTGCGCGCGTTCCACGAGGCCTTCGCGCGCTGGATCGAGCCCGGCGCCGAGCGCTCGCTGCTGGCGCTGACCCAAGCCGGCCTCGATCGGCTGCGCACCGCAGCCGCCCAGCTCGATACGCCAGCGCCAGCGGAACGCGCCAGTCTGCCGCTATGACGGGCGTCCGAACGTGCCGAGATGCTTGTGATTAGGCAGGGTCGGCCGGACTTGACGGGATGACTCGCCATCCAGCTTGCCGGTCCAGACAGCAGACCTGGCCGGGGTGCTCTCTGCCGAAAGCTGTGTCCGGCAGCTTCATAAAGGGCGGTTGCTTGATGTGGCGTATGCCGATCGCTCGCATCTGCGACCGCGCGTCCGTCAGCGACGTTGTCGCTACCGCGGCATAGCCCAAGTCGCAGGCATCATTCGGCCAGGGCACCGCCCACGCGAAGACCTTCGTTGTAATGGCTTCAGTATCAGTCCCCTCAGCCGCCGAGCGCGTTCAGCGGACCGCGCACATCTGGCCGCGTTGACGCGCGTTTGGGCTTGCCGATGTGCGGATGTCTGGAAATCTCACGTGGCAAGAGTGGCACCTCAGATTTGAAGCAGGCCAAGCGCAACTGCGACGCTCCTGACTGCCGCGAAGATCGCAGGAACGACGAGGCAACTGATGGGGTACATGACGCGGCTCGCTTCGGCGCCTATGGGCGTGCTCGCGGCTGGAGAGACGCTCCACATTTGCCTGCTGAACACCAACGCGAAGACGCCCAGCGCGGTGAACCCGACTGACCGATCTCGTCGCCGCGGCCGCGGGCGACCCGTCGCTGGCAGATCGCACGTGGGTTCTGATCGCGGAGTCGGTAGAAGGTGGCTGGGGGATCATCGGCCCTGCCAACATCAGCGCCGACATCGTTCCGGCGGCGAGGCGCCGACTCACCGGCCAGCAGCGGGCGGTGCCGGCCCGGCCGACGAGCGCGGTTGAAAGCTCCCGGCGCAGCGTCTGAATCGGTTCGCCGGGTGCGGCCCGGTTCACCAACGAAGGTGACTACTGCAACGCTTGAGGGCATGAGGCGCGCAGCGAACCCGTTGGTGGTGTGGGTCGGGGTGATTGCCGCGGCTCAGGCGGTGTTGCTGATCGCGACGAGCACCCGGTATGGCTACCACCGCGACGAGATGTACTTCATCGTGTCTGGCTCGCACCCGGCGTTCGGTTACCCTGACCAGCCGCCACTGGTGCCGTTGATCTGTTGGGCAATGAACCACCTGGCGCCTGGTTCGCTGCTGGTGCTGCGGCTGCCGTCCGCGGTGGTCGCCGCGGCGACCACACTCATCGCTGGTCTGATCGCTCGAGAGGTCGGCGGTAGCTCGAGGGCGCAGGTGATCGCGGCGCTGTGCACGGCGTCGTCCGGCTTCGCCTTGGCGACCGGGCATTTCGTGACGACGACCACCTTCGATCTGTTGAGCACATCAGCTTTGTGTTGGTTGTTGATCCGCGCACTGATCCGGCGCCGCGGT
>DASRZB010000414.1:0-3437 GCA_035653855.1 Acidothermaceae bacterium
CGATAGCGGACGGCTCCGCCCGGTGGTGCGCAGTCCGAGCGCGATGACCTTCCGCGCGCGCACCCTTGCCGCCGTGACAGCAGGAGTGGAGCTGCACCGGCCCACGGGATGACGGAGCGGTGGCCGGTGCAGCAGCTTTAGTCCAGCGGTGCGTCGTCGTGACCAGGTCCGGGCACGACGGATACGGGGCTGGGCACGACGAGAACTGGGCAATGCGCGTGCCGCGTGCACGCCTGCGCGGTTGAGCCGAGCACCCGTGCGAGCGGACCTGAGTGACCGCGTGCACCGACGATCAGAAGGTCGGCGTTCTGAGCACTGCGGGTCAGTATTTCGTGCGCAGAACCCTCTAGTGCGATCAGCTGAACCCCGACGAGTTGCGAACAGCCGAACGCGGCGTTCATCGCGTTCTCCAGACTGTGACGCGCATCGACTTCAGCGTCCATCACAGCGCTCACGAGCGTGTTCCCATCGTGGACACCCTCACCAGACAGGCCGTACGGCGGAACAGCCAACGCGAACGGGTACTGCGCCTGCACGTATGGGTGGTACGCGCAGATGGCGTCGACGACGCCGCCGTCGCGCCCTGCAAGCCCCACAGCGAAGCGCAATGCTGCGATGGAGTTTGGGGAACCATCGACACCCACGACCACTCGCCGGAACCGCGTCGCCAGAATTGCGCCTGCGATCCGGGCATCGTTGGGGCTGGCTATAACTCCCCAGCTCGACGTGTCGTGACAGGCGGTCATGGCTCCTCCTTCTGCTCGAGGCGCCCCGCTTGGATCGTTATGGCTTCACAGTCATCCCGCGAGCGCCTATCGTGCAAAATTCAGCCTGCCTTGTGCGCGCGCGGGCAGCCACGGCCCAAAGTCTCTCCGTAGCGGGACCGAGGACTCAGGACCAACTGAAGCAGGGGTTGCAGGTGGCAGGCTTCGATCCCAGCCAGTGAGGACTTTCGCCCCTTCGAGCCGCCGTCACGCCATAAGAGCATGGATGCATGTCAGCCGAACTCTCAAACTTGGGTGCGTTGTCCGAAAGTGACGCGCTGGCTCTCTTGGCGACCGTGCCAGTAGGGCGGCTTGTCTACTCCGACCGCGCGCTGCCCTTCGTGACGCCGGTCAACTTCATCCTTGACGGGTCGGACGTTGTCATTCGCGCGGGCCGGCGATCGCGCCTCGCGACGCACGCTCCGGGCAATGTTGTGGCGTTCGAGGCAGATGAGATCAATGCGGTAGACCGCTCAGGCTGGAGCGTCGTGGTCACGGGGCGAGTGCAGCTGATCGATGACGCAGACGAGGTGGCCCGCCTCGATGCCTGGCACCTGCAAACGTGGCGGCCGGCGCTATCCGACCGATATCTGCGGCTGCGTCCAGAGCTGATTAGTGGTCAGCAGTTGCCGATTGCCGATTCACATTCGAGCTTCGGACAATCGCGTCGCCACGTCGCGGACGCTCAGTCGTAGTTCTTCGGCGCCACCGAAGCCGTAGAAAGGCCCCGGCACCTCGAACTCCGAGGTGCCGGGGCCTTTCGTGTTCGGTGGCTACAGCCGCGCGCCGACGAACTCGGTGAGGTCGACGAGCCTGCTGGTGTAGCCCCATTCGTTGTCGTACCAGCCGAAAACCTTGACTAGCGGCCCGCTCGCCTGCGTGAGTTGCGAGTCGAACACGCAGGACGCTGGATCGCCGATGACATCGCGCGAAACCACCGGGTCGCTGGTATAGCGCATGATGCCTTTGAGCAGTCCGTCTGAGGCTTGCAGGAATGCGGCGTTCACCTCGTCAGCAGTAACCTCCTGCTCGAGCATCGCCGCCAAATCCACCAACGAACCATCTTCGACGGGCACCCGGATTGCGACGCCATCGAGACGGCCGGCGAGCTCGGGAATCACAATCCCGACGGAGCGGGCGGCGCCGGTGCTTGTCGGGATGATATTCACCGACGCGGTACGGCCACGGCGAAGATCTTTGTGGGGTGAATCGAGGGTGACCTGGTCGTTAGTGAACGCGTGGATAGTGGTCATGAAGCCGCGCGCGAACCCGAATGCGTCATCGAGCACCTTCACCATCGGCGCAATGCAGTTGGTCGTGCATGATGCGTTCGAGATGACGTCGTGCTGACTATTGTCGTAGGTGTCCTCGTTGACGCCGAGCACGATGGTTGCATCGACGCCCTTGCCGGGCGCTGAGATAATTACTTTGCGGGCACCGGCCTCCAGGTGGAGTGCGGCGTCGTCTCGCGTGCGGAAGTGCCCGGTCGACTCGATGACGATGTCGACGCCGAGCTCTTTCCAGGGCAATCGGCGGGGGTCCCGCTCAGCGAACGCCGTCATACGTCGTCCGTCGACCGAGATCCAGGTGTCGCCGTGCTCGACTTCGCCCCGCACCCGTCCAAATGTCGAGTCGTAGGTAAGCAGATGCGCGAGCGTTGCAACGTCCGTGACATCGTTCACAGCCACGACTTCCATCCCGCGCTCGTTGGCGATACGGAAGAAGACTCGTCCCACCCGACCAAACCCATTGATGGCTACCCGGACGGTCATGACACACTCTCCTCGCTGTTTGGACTTGAATCCCCGTGCACGACAAGCACAGGGCAGGCGGCGTGCTCGGCACATGCGGCGCTCACAGAGCCCAACAGAAGGCCGGCAAACCCGCCGTGGCCCCTGCTGCCGACGATCAGCATCTCTGCGTCTTTGCTGGCGTTGAGCAGCAGCGTTCGGGCGGATCCGTGTCGGCAGATCGCGCGCAGGTCAGCGGGCCGATGTTGGCCGAAGGCCTCATCGAGCGTGCGTTGCAACGCCGCAGCTGCGTCGTCTTCCAACGGCCAGCCTTCCGGCGCCATTACCCAGCCGTAGGCTGCGGGGTATTCCCAGGCGATCATCGCGTCAATGCCGCATCCGGTCGCGGACGCTATGCGCGACGCCCATCGCAATGCGGCAATCGATCGCTCCGACCCGTCAACCCCCACCACAATTCGCTTCGCCGCGACGTCGCTTCGCTCTGTCATAGCTAACCCTTCCAGTTCCCGGCATTTGGCAGGCTACGTACCTGCAGATCGTTGCCTGTCAGAGGTCGCGCACGAATGAGCGGCCCCACGCAGCAGCCCGTTCCGCCTCTCCGGCAATAAGCTTGTTGTTCTTGTCTACGAAGAAGCTGCCAGCGTCGCGAACGTCTGCAAACCTGCACCTGCGTAGACGTCGCGCGATTCCGCGGCCGGCGCGCCCGCTGACCGAAGCCGGCATCGCCACTCGGGTGTCGAACGCCACCGCGATCGCGTGTGGATGAGCACCGACTTCCGCGAACCATTCGCGCAAGCCGGGTCCTTCTGCCGACGCCTCCAGCGTCAGCGCCTTCGCGCGTGCAGTGTCGGCGGCTGCCTTACGTGTCGAGGCGCGGGACATCGAATGAGCGTGCGTTGGGCCGCCGATGACGACGAGGTCG
>DASRZB010000415.1:0-3122 GCA_035653855.1 Acidothermaceae bacterium
GACCCCGGCGTGGCGGCTTCGAAGCTGCCTGGCAATGCCGTTGCCGGCCATGCGAATGTGCTCATCTTCCCCGATCTCAATACCGGTAACACGACGTACAAGGCCGTCCAACGGTCAGCCGGTGCGGTGGCGGTTGGGCCAGTTCTGCAGGGCCTACGCCGGCCGGTCAATGACCTTTCGCGGGGTTGCACAGTGGCTGACATCGTCAATACCGTAGCGATTACCGCGATTCAGGCGCAGCAGCTTGAGATGGGGAACGTCACGGGGTGATGTGCTTGTCCTGCTTGCTTTCCGTGGCAAGGATCGCGGCCTGAGTGCGGCGTTCGAGACCAAGTTTGGCGAGCAAGGAGGAGACGTAGTTCTTCACGGTCTTCTCGGCGAGAAACATTCGTTCGCCGATCTGTCGGTTCGTAAGGCCCTCGCCGATCAGGTCGAGGATCCGATGCTCCTGGCTAGTGAGTGCGGCGAACGGGTCAGCCTTCTCGCGGTCTGCCGCGTCATCGCGCAGCCGTTGCATGATGCGGGCGGTCGTTTTCGCGTCCAGCAGCGAACCGCCTAGGGCGACGCTCCGGACGGCATTGACGAGGTCACTGCCCTTGATTTGCTTGAGAACATATCCGGCGGCGCCCGCGAGGATCGCGTCGTAGAGCGCGTCGTCGTCTGCGAAAGACGTCAGCATCAGGCAGGCAAGGTCGGGCAGTTTGGAGCGAAGGTCACGGCACACGCTGACCCCGTCGCCGTCAGGCAGTCGGACGTCGAGCACCGCGACCTGAGGCCGAAGTGCAGGTACGCGTGCCAACGCTTCTGAGGCGGTCGAGCCTTCACCGATCACGACGATGTCGGGCTCGGACTCAAGCAGCTCCTTCACCCCACGGCGCACGACTTCGTGATCGTCGAGCAGGAACACGGTGATCTGGCCCTCAGTGGTTGACACCAGACCTCCATCCGCTTCGGCGCCGCCGGGAGACGGTGCTAAGTACACCGTATCCGGGTCGGCCGTCTCAGGTATCCCCGACGGGCACCCGCCACACGAGTTCGGCGCCACCCTCCGGCACAGAATGGGCAACGAAGGTGCCGCCCAAGCTCTTTGCCCTCGCGCCGAGATTGGCGAGGCCGCTGCGACGCCCGTCGTCAGGGATTCCGACGCCGTTGTCACTGACGGTCAAGGTCACCCACTCCTCGCCAACCACAACCGAGACGTCGGCTCGGCCAGCCCTCGCGTGCCGCGCCATGTTGGACAGTGCTTCGCGCAACACCGGCAGCAGGTTGTCGGCGACGTCCTTCGAGACACGGGTGTCGACGAGACCCTCAAGACGCAGCGTGGGCGTGAAGCCGACCGCAGGAGCGAGTTCTTCGATGAGCTCGACGATGCGAGCTCGCAGGCTACTCGAGCGCGATATGTCAGCGCGTTGGAGAGCGTAAATCGTCGAGCGGATCTCCTTGATGGTCTTGTCGAGATCGCTGACGGCAGCCTGGACGCGATCCGAGGCTTCCGGGCTGCTCATGTAGCGCATGGAGCTCTCCAACTGCATGCCCGTGGCGAACAGTCGCTGGATGACGGTGTCGTGCAAGTCGCGGGCGATGCGGTCGCGGTCACGGAAAAGGCTGAGATGTTCAGTCTCGCGTCGTTGGCGGGCCAGCTCGAGGCCAAGGGCGGCCTGATCGGCGAAGGCCTCGAGCATGGCTTGGTGGGCGTCTCGGAAGCGGCGACCACCGACGAGGTTACCTACCCAAAGCACGCCATGGCGGGCATCGCCGGCGAGAAGCGGCACGATGATCACCGGTCCAAAATCATCAAGCGCCTCGGAGTTGCTTGGCCAGTGCGGGCTTTTGTGGATGTCGTCGATCGCGACGGTGGCGCCACCGCGGAAGGCATCGCCGATCAGGGACGCCTCTGGGTCGATACGCTTGCCGGTGATGTGTGCGGCGGCATCGCCGTTGGCGACCTCGATCACGAGGCTGTCCCCGAGGGGTAGCACGATCGCGGCAAAGTCGGCCTCTGCAAGGTCCCTCGCACGCGCGGCGACTAGTTGCAGCACCTCGTCCGGTTCAGTGCCCGAGAGCAGGGCTGTCGTCACCTCGGCGGAGGCCTGCAGCCACCGCTCCCGGTGTCGGACGTCTTCGTACAGCCTCGCGTTCTCGATCGCGACTCCGGCTGCGGCGGCCAAAGCGAGGACGATGCTCTCGTCGTCGTCGTCGAAGTCGTTACCCCCCACCTTCTCGGTGAGGTAGAGGTTTCCAAACACCTCATCTCGCACCCGGATCGGGACGCCGAGGAAGCTACTCATCGGCGGGTGGTGGGGTGGGAAGCCGAACGCGGCTGGGTGCTGGTTTAGGTCGTGCAACCGAAGTGGCTGTGGGTCGTCGATCAACAGTCCGAGAATGCCACCGCCCCGTGGCAACGGACCAATTTGAGCCGCGGACGCCTCATCGATGCCAACGGTCAGGAACTGCGAAAGCCGTCGCGTCTCATCAATGACGCCGAGCGCTCCGTATCGCGCATCGACCAGGCGGACGGCTGCCTCGATGATGCGGTGCAGCACCGATTGCAGGTCAAGGCCGGCGCCGATTGCGAGTACCGCGTTGAGCAGGTCTGGTTGGCTATTCGGCGCATTCGCCGCCGAGCTCACCTCGCCGTTGTCCACGGGACCAGTCTGCATCGGGGTTAAGCCGGCAACAGGAAGAGTGAATCCGGGTAGCACCAGGCCCACTCTTCATGCGGCTCGATCGACCGCACAATCGGGTGTGAGGAGGCGTGGAAATGGGCGGTCGCGTGTTTGCGGGGCGAATCGTCACAGCACGCCACCTTGCCGCACTGCAGGCACTCACGTAGGTGGACCCACCGGCTGCCCTCGGCCAAGCAGTCTTCGCAGCCTCGGGTGCTGGATGGGGTCACATCGGCAATGGTGGACAAGTGCGAGCAGTTCGTCGTCGTCGGGTTACCGTCGGCGTCGCTGGCGACGACGTATATAGGGATGGTCATGTGGCCAGCGTAGTTGCCTGCGACGTCGTTGCCCGCGGCTGTGGGCGGCGGGTACAGTCGGCCCACCGCTGAGAGGATTCCTGTGCTGGTCGCCGACCGCGAGTACGTGGCCGCTGACGGCACAGCCGATATCGATCGC
>DASRZB010000416.1:0-7720 GCA_035653855.1 Acidothermaceae bacterium
GTTCCGCGCGGGTCGCCGCCGTCCTTGATGAGGACAGCGGCATTCTCGTCAAACTTGATGTACGAGCCATCGGGACGCCGACGCTCTTTCACGGTACGTACGACGACCGCCTTCACGACGTCGCCCTTCTTCACGCCCGCACCCGGCAACGCGTCCTTGACGGTGGCCACGATGACGTCGCCGATTCGCGCGTAGCGTCGGCCCGAGCCTCCGAGCACGCGGATGCACAAGATCTCCTTGGCACCCGTGTTGTCGGCGACGCGCAGTCGCGACTCCTGCTGAATCACTGTGACTCCCGGTCCTTAAATTGCTGGGGTTACTTGGCTTTTTCTAGGATCTCGACGACGCGCCAGCGCTTGGTAGCCGACAACGGGCGCGTCTCCATGAGCAGCACCCGGTCGCCGGTCGCAGCGCCCGATTCGTCGTGAGCGTGCAGCTTGCTGGTGCGGCGCAAGACCTTGCCGTACAGGGGGTGCTTGACCCGGTCCTCGACGGCGACCACGACGGTCTTCTCCATCTTGTCGCTGATCACGAGTCCCTCGCGGGTCTTGCGGAAGCCACGCTTCTCGTCGGCGTCGCTCACCTTCGAGGTCGCTTCGACGGCCTTGTCGCTCATGCCACATCCTCGTCGTTCTTGATCGTGATGCCGAGCTCGATCTCACGCATGACCGTGTAGATGCGAGCGATTTCCTTGCGTACCGAGTTCAACCGACCGTGGCTCTCCAGCTGACCCGAGGCGTACTGGAACCGCAGCTTGAACAGCTCGTCCTTCGCCTCGTGCAACTTGTTGACCAGTTCGTCGTTCTCGAGCGTGCGCAGGTCGTTTGCTGTGGTCACGACGCCTCCCCGACCTCGCGCCGGACGAACCGGCACTTCATCGGCAACTTGTGCATGGCACGCCGCATCGCCTCGCGGGCGATGGGCTCCGGAACGCCGGCCAGTTCGAACATGACGCGGCCGGGCTTCACGTTCGCGATCCACCACTCCGGTGAACCCTTACCTGAACCCATGCGGGTCTCGGCCGGCTTCTTGGTGATGGGCCGGTCGGGGAAAATGTTGATCCAGACCTTGCCACCGCGCTTGATATGGCGGGTCATGGCAATACGCGCGGACTCGATCTGGCGGTTGGTGACGTACGCCGGCTCCAACGCCTGGATGCCGAACTCGCCGAACGCGATACGGGTGCCACCAGTCGCAGCGCCGGTGCGACCCGGGTGATGCTGCTTGCGGTGCTTGACCCTGCGGGGAACCAGCATGACTAGCTCTCCTCTTCAGCCGCAGGCGCAGCTGTGTCGGGTGCAGCCGCTTCGAGCGCCGGGACGACGGGTGCGTCCGCTGCTGGCGTCGCCTCAGCCTCTTGCGCGGCTTGCGTCTCGACAACAGGCGTCTCGGCTACGGGCACCTCAAGGGGAGCGTCTTGCTCCGACTCGAGGATCGCCGGCTCGACGTCCGCGGGCTCGCGATCGAGCACGTCGACGGTCTCGACAGCGGCCGGGATGGCCTCGCGAACCGGGCGGGCTGCACGGGGTGCGCGGACCGGACGGCCGACGGGAGCGCGCGGCGGGATGCGGCCGGGGACAGCGCCGGCCTCGTACTCGGGGCGTCCGACGACGACGTCACCCTTGTAGATCCAGACCTTGACGCCGATGCGGCCGAACGTGGTGCGCGCCTCGTAGAAGCCATAGTCGATATCGGCCCGCAACGTGTGCAGCGGAACGCGACCCTCGCGATAGAACTCGGTCCGGCTCATCTCCGCGCCACCGAGGCGACCCGACACCTGAACCCGGATGCCCTTGGCGCCCGACTTCATCGCACTCTGCATCGCCTTGCGCATCGCGCGACGGAACGACACCCGCTGCGTGAGCTGCTCGGCGACACCTTGCGCGACAAGCTGCGCGTCGATCTCCGGGTTCTTCACCTCGAGGATGTTCAGCTGAACCTGCTTGCTGGTCAGCTTCTCGAGGTCGCCACGGATCCGGTCGGCCTCAGCACCCCGCCGTCCGATGACAATGCCTGGACGTGCAGTGTGGATGTCGACGCGAACCCGATCACGGGTGCGCTCGATCTCGACGCGCGAGATACCTGCGCGTTCCATGCCCTTCGCCATCATGCGGCGAATGGCGACGTCTTCTTTCACGTAATCCCGGTACAGCTTGTCGGCGTACCACCGGCTCTTGAATTCGGTGGTGATGCCAAGCCGGAACCCGTGCGGGTTGACCTTCTGGCCCACTAGCGGGTCCCTTCCTCTCCATCATCGCTGGCCTTAGCAGGCGCAGCTTTCTTCGCAGCCGTTTTCTTCGCCGGCACTACCGTCTTGGCTGGCTGTGCCTCGGCGGCGACACTTGTCGCCTCCGGCTCCGTCGTCTTCTTGGCGGCGACCTTCTTGGCCGGCTTGGCTGCCGCCTCGGGTCCGTCGTGATCGTGATCGTCACCCTCGTGGTCGTGGTCGTGATCGTGGGCCGCCGCAGTCTTCTTGGCAGCGACCTTCTTCGCCGGCTTGGCAGCGGCACCCTCGATCGCCTCGGTCGACTCGACGTCCTCGATCTCTGGCGTCTCGACATCGGCTGCCTCGACAACGGCCGCCGTCTTCTTGGCCGCAGCACTTGTCGCCTTCTGCTCCGCAGTCTTCTTCGCGGGCTTCGTCTCCGCGACCGGAGCCAGCTGCTGTACGGCCCGCACTCTCGGCGTCGGCGCGACGCGCACGACCGGCGTCTTGACCCGCTTGGGAACCGACCGCTTGGTCGCCAGCGTCTCGATCTCGGCCGACCACGACTCGACCTCGATCGTGATGTGGCTGGTGCGCTTGCGGATCCGATAGGCACGACCCTGCGCGCGCGGCCGGAATCGCTTCATCGTCGGGCCCTCGTCCACGTACGCCGCCGAGACCACGAGGTCTTCGACGTCGACGCGCTCCTGACGCAAGCCTGCGGCGTAGCGGGCGTTCGCGATCGCGCTCTCGAGCACCTTGTACACTGGCTCGCTCGCCGACTGCGGGGTGAACCGCAGGATCGACAAGGCTTCGTCGGCGGGCAGGCCGCGAACCAGGTCGACAACACGGCGGGCCTTCATCGGCGTCACGGTCGAATAGCGCAGCTTCGCGTGCGCCCGAACGATCGGGCCGGTCGTGTTGAGAGTCGGTGTGTTAGCCACGACGAGCTCTCCGATCGTCCTTCACGTGACCGCGAAACGTCCGCGTCGGCGCGAACTCGCCGAGCTTGTGACCCACCATCGACTCGGTCACGAACACCGGCACATGCTTGCGCCCGTCGTGCACTGCGATGGTGTGACCGAGCATGTCGGGCACGATCATCGAGCGGCGTGACCACGTCTTGATGACGTTCTTGGTGCCCTTCGTGTTCTGAACGTCCACCTTCTTTTGGAGGTGGTCGTCGACGAAGGGTCCCTTCTTCAGGCTGCGCGGCATCGCGAGGAACTCCTAGCGCTTCTTGTTGGACTTGCGACGGCGGACGATGAGTTTGTCGCTCGCCTTGTTGGGGTGCCGGGTGCGGCCTTCGGGCTGGCCCCACGGGCTGACCGGGTGCCGGCCACCGGAGGACTTGCCCTCGCCACCACCGAGCGGGTGGTCAACCGGGTTCATGGCGACACCACGGACGGTCGGGCGCTTGCCCTTCCAGCGCATGCGGCCGGCCTTGCCCCAGTTGATGTTCGACTGCTCGGCGTTGCCGACCTCACCGACGGTTGCCCGACAACGCACATCGACGTTGCGGATTTCGCCAGACGGCATACGCAGTTGCGCGTACGCGCCTTCCTTGGCGACGAGCTGAACACTGGTGCCAGCGGAGCGAGCGATCTTCGCCCCGCCACCGGGCCGAAGCTCAATGGCGTGGACAACGGTGCCGACGGGGATGTTGCGCAGCGGCAAGGTGTTGCCCGGCTTGATGTCACTGCTCGGACCTGCCTCGACCGTGTCGCCCTGCGCAAGCCTGGCCGGCGCGATGATGTAGCGCTTCTCGCCATCGGCGTAGTGCAGCAACGCGATACGCGCGGTGCGGTTCGGGTCGTACTCGATGTGCGCGACCTTGGCGGGCACGCCGTCCTTGTCGTCACGACGGAAGTCGATGAGCCGGTAGGCACGCTTGTGACCGCCACCTTGGTGGCGCACCGTGACTCGGCCGTGCACGTTGCGACCGCCCTTGGAATGCAGCGGCCGCGTCAGCGACTTCTCCGGCACCGTCCGAGTGATCTCGACGAAGTCGGCGACGCTGGCGCCACGGCGACCGGAGGTCGTCGGCTTGAACTTGCGGATACCCATCGCTTCTTTTCCTTCAGCTCATTAGTAGGCCGGTCAGGAGACCGGACCACCAAAGATGTCGATGCGGTCGCCGGCTACCAGCGTCACGATTGCCCGCTTGGTGTCCTTGCGCTTGCCGAATCCGCCGCGGGTGCGCTTGCGCTTACCCTTGCGGTTCATCGTGTTGACGTCGGTGACCTTCACACCGAAGACCTTTTCCACGGCGATCTTGATCTCGCTCTTGTTGGCGTCAGGGTCGACCAGGAACGTGTACTTGTTCTCGTCGAGCAAGCCGTAGCTCTTCTCCGAGATCAGCGGCGCGTACAGCACGTCGCGCGGGTCGGGGATCGTCATTTCTGCTCCTCCTCGACCGCAGCGGCGCCGGTGGCGCGCTTCACGTAGGTCTGTAGCGCGCCTTCGGTGAACACCACGTCGTCGGCGACCAACACGTCGTAGGTGTTGAGCTGGTCTTCGACGAGCAGGTGCACGCCGTCGACGTTGCGCAGGCTCTTCCAGGTCTGGTCGTCGTTTCGCTCGAGAACGATCAGAACGCGGTGCTGGTCGCCGGTGACGACCGCAGCCAGCGCGGAAAGCGCAGCCTTGGTGGAAGGCGCTTCGCCCTCACCGAATCCGGGCAGCACGTGTAGGCGGCCACCGCGAGCGCGGTCCGACAAGGCGCCACGAAGGGCGGCGGCCTTCATCTTCTTCGGAGTCCGCTGCTCGTAGTTGCGCGGGTTCGGACCGTGTGCGACGCCACCGCCGGCGAACTGCGGCGCGCGCGTCGAGCCCTGGCGGGCACGGCCGGTGCCCTTTTGGCGGTACGGCTTGCGACCGCCACCCGATACTTCGCCGCGGGTCTTCGCGTCGTGCGTGCCCTGCCGGGCGGCAGCGAGCTGCGCGACCACCACTTGGTGGATCAACGGGATGTTGACCTGCACATCGAAGACCTCGGCGGGCAGCTCGACAGTGCGCGAGGTGCCGGCGATCGTCACCGCGGTCATGCGAGACCACCCTTCGCAGCCGTGTGCACGAAGACCATCCGACCGGCGGCACCGGGAACGGCGCCCTTGACCAGGATCAGGTTCGCCTCGGTGTCGACGGCGTGCACAGTCAGGTTCTGCGTCGTTGTGCGCAGGCCACCCATGCGACCGGACATCTTCATGCCCTTGAACACCCGGCTCGGGGTCGCGCACGCACCGATAGAACCGGGCGAACGGTGCTTGCGCTGCGTGCCGTGCGAGCTCGAGAGGCCTTTGAAGTTGTGCTTCTTCATGACGCCGGCGAAGCCCTTGCCCTTGCTGGTGCCAACGACGTCGACCTTCTGGCCGGCGGTGAACACATCGACCGTGACCTCCTGGCCGAGGGTGTACTCCGAGGCGTCGTTGGTCCGCAGCTCGATGAGGTAGCGACGCGGCGGCACGCCAGCCTTGCGGAAGTGCCCAGCCTCGGGCTTGTTCACCCTGCGCGGGTCAACCGCGCCATACGCAAGTTGGACGGCGGAGTAGCCATCGACGTCCGCGGTCCGGACCTGCGTGACAACGCAGGGTCCGGCCTGGACGACGGTGACCGGGACGATCCGGCCTGCCTCGTCGAAGACCTGCGTCATGCCGAGCTTCTCGCCCAGCACGCCCTTGATCTGCTTAACCATGTCGAGTGCGTCCTCTTACAGCTTGATCTCGATGTCGACACCCGCGGGCAGGTCGAGACGCATCAGCGAGTCGACTGTCTTCGGGGTCGGATCGAGGATGTCGATGAGCCGCTTGTGTGTGCGCATCTCGAAGTGCTCGCGGCTGTCCTTGTACTTGTGGGGCGAACGGATGACGCAGTAGATGTTCTTCTCCGTCGGCAGCGGCACCGGGCCGGCAACCTGCGCACCAGTGCGGGTCACCGTCTCGACGATCTTGCGCGCCGAGCTGTCGATGACCTCGTGGTCGTAGGCCTTCAGCCTGATGCGGATCTTCTGTCCCGCCATGGTGGTCCTGTCTGTTCGTTCGTGCTGCGACCGGAGCGTGCTGTTCGTAGTAGTGCGTGCCTGACAAGGTTCGGCGGCCGGGGCTCTGCGTCCCCGGCCGCCGTCGCTTGCTACTTCAGGATCTTGGTGACGCGTCCTGCGCCGACCGTGCGGCCACCCTCGCGGATGGCGAACCGCAGGCCCTCTTCCATGGCGATCGGCTGGATCAGCTGAACCGTCATTTCGGTGTTGTCGCCCGGCATGACCATCTCGGTGCCCTCAGGCAAGTCGACGACGCCGGTGACGTCCGTGGTGCGGAAGTAGAACTGCGGGCGGTAGTTGTTGAAGAAGGGCGTGTGCCGGCCGCCTTCGTCCTTGGACAGGACGTAGACGTTGGCCTCGAACTGGGTGTGCGGAGTGATCGAGCCGGGCTTGCACACGACCTGACCGCGCTGCACATCCTCACGCTTGGTGCCACGAAGGAGAACGCCAACGTTGTCGCCGGCACGGCCTTCGTCGAGCAGCTTGCGGAACATCTCGACGCCGGTGACCGTGGTGCTCGAGGTCTTCTCGGCGATGCCGACGATCTCGATGGTCTCGCCGACCTTCACGATGCCGCGCTCGATACGACCGGTGACGACGGTGCCGCGACCGGTGATCGTGAACACGTCTTCGATCGGCATCAAGAACGGCTTCTCGATCTCACGGATCGGCTCGGGGATGTTGCTGTCGCACGCCGCGAGCAGTTCGAGGATCGACTCGCCCCACTTGGCATCGCCCTCAAGCGCCTTGAGCGCCGAGACGCGAACCACCGGGACGTCGTCACCGGGGAACTCGTACTGGCTCAGGAGCTCACGGACTTCGAGTTCGACGAGCTCGAGGATTTCCTCGTCGTCGACCACGTCAGCCTTGTTGAGCGCAACGACGATGTAAGGGACGCCGACCTGGCGAGCCAGGAGGACGTGCTCCTTCGTCTGCGGCATCGGACCGTCAGCCGCGGAGACCACCAGGATTGCGCCGTCCATCTGCGCAGCACCGGTGATCATGTTCTTGATGTAGTCCGCGTGGCCGGGGCAGTCGACGTGGGCGTAGTGCCGGTTGTCGGTCTGGTACTCGACGTGCGCGATCGAAATCGTGATACCGCGGGCCTTCTCCTCCGGCGCCTTGTCGATCTGATCGAACGGCGTGAAGGGGTTCAGCTCGGGGTGTGCGTCGTGAAGGACCTTGGTGATGGCCGCTGTCAGCGTCGTCTTGCCATGGTCGATGTGACCGATGGTGCCGATGTTGACGTGCGGCTTGGTCCGCTCGAACTTCGCCTTCGCCACTTGATGCTCCTTGAGGACGGATTGCTTCGCCGTACGATGTGCCGGATTGGATAGCGGAACTAACCGCTGCGATTACTCGCCGCGGGCCTTCTTGATGATCTCTTCCGCCACGTTCTTGGGAACCTCGGCGTAGGAGTCGAACTGCATGCTGTAACTCGCCCGGCCCTGAGTGCGGCCGCGCAGGTCACCGAC